>NZ_JBEXSZ010000023.1:0-72837 GCF_040613865.1 Streptomyces sp. NPDC006197
CTGCCGGCGCTGAGGCCTGTCGGCAGGGTGTCCTGAACGGTGACCGGGGTGCCGTTCGTCCTCCGCCGTTCGTTCTTCCGTACTAGAGACCTCTGCGGGGCCCCGGTGGCAGCGCCGCCTGGGTGTGGGGGTGCTGCTGCCCCGACCAGGCCGTCGGATACCCGCTCGCGTGCCGGTGCCCGTACACGCCCGTGCTCAGGACCGTGCCGAAGGCCCGGAAGCTCAGCTCCTCCTCGCCGCTGCGGTCGCCCGGCAGCGTACGGAACGTCCTGCGGTACTCCGAGTACAGGGCGTCGTAGATCGGCGTCGGCGAAGGGCCTGCCGTGACGTCCCGCGCGGGACGCATCGCGGGGATCTGGCTCGGATACGGCTGGGTGAAGGGGTCGTATGGGTGCACATAGGTGCCAACGACACCGCCGTCCGTCGGATGCGGGCGGTTCTCCGAAAGAGGAGCGCTCCGGGGACGCGGCACGGTCGGCACACCCGGTCCCGCCCCCGGCGCGTCCGGTCCCGCCCCCGGGAACTGCCGCGCCCGCCGTAAGCCCGGCCGGCCGTCTTCCATCAGGTGCCGGCCAGCGGCATGGCGGCGGCCACCAGACGGCCGTTCGCGGCGGCCTTCTCCAGGGCGTCGCGCAGCAGGTCCTCGCGCGGCTGCTGGCCGATCGAGCCCACCGGGGCGGCGAAGACCAGGACCGTGTGCGACTTGTTGGCCGCCGCGCGCCAGCCCTCGGTGACCTGGAGCGGCTGGTGCGCCTGCCACCAGGCGGCCTGACCGGCACCGCCCGGCCCCGGCTGGAGCACGGAGTGCAGCTGGCCCATGGCGACCAGGACCGACCAGCCCGGCAGCATCGTCGGCTTCTCGCCCAGGTCCGTGACCGGCTGGAAGCCCTGCTCGGTCAGGAGCGAGAGGAACTCGTCGGCGAGGCCGTCCGAACCGGGACGGGCCACCGGGGCGGTCGGCTCCACGACGAGCGCCGGGTGCAGCTCGCCCTCGATCAGGACGAGACCGCTGGTGACCCCGAGCACGGCCTGCTCGGGGTGGGAGGCGGAGAGCGCGTCGGCGGCGTCGGAGGCCGTGATGGAGGCGACGGCGCCCTGGAGCTGCTCCTCGGCGACCCGGACGACCTGCGACGGGATGCAGCTGGCGTGGGCGAACGCGAGGACCGCGGTCTCCTCGCCGACGAACAGCACCGTGCTGGTGCGCTCCTGGTCGGAGTCTCCCGGCGTGCGGCAGGAGGTGCAGTCGTAGCTGCCCGGGGCGTTGTCGCCGGCCAGCAGCCGGTCCGCTTCTTCGTCGCCGATCTCGGCGCGTACGTCCTCGCTGACGTCGAGCATGCGCGGCACGGGGGGCTCCCTGGACTCGGTACGGGGGACGCCGGGCCGTTCCCGGGCGTCTCATGCCGAGTTCAACGGGTCAGCCTCGGCCGGGGTCACGCGCGGAAGCGAGGCAAGTTGCCGGTGGCGCGTGCGTCCCGGGCGGTCCGCGGGCGTCCGTGCTCGTCCGGGGCCGTGACTCCGACCGGGTGGGGTGTGAACAGTGTTCCGCGCGGCACGGGTCGGGGGCGGTGGGGGGCTGCCTAGCCTTCCCCGATGTCGAAGATCCGATTTTGGACGGCGGGTTCCCTCGTGGCGGCGTCCGCGGCCGCGCTCCTGACCCTGGCCCCGGCGCCCGCCCTGGCCCGGGACACGCCCGCGGGGCCCGTCCCGGGCGCGGTCGCGGGGGCGCGGGACGTGCCGGGGGCCGTCGAGGACCTGGTCGCCGGGGTGCGGGAGCTGCCGGGGGCCGTCGAGGGCCTGGTCGCCGGGGTGCGGGACGTGCCGGGCGGCGTGCGGGAGGTCTCCGCCGCGCTCCTGGGCGTGTCGGACGCGCTCCGGGAGGCCGCCGCCGTGCCCTCGTACGCCTGCGCGCGGGACCAGTGGCCGTGGGGCTGCGTCGCCGAGTGCGAGAGCAGCGGGCGCTGGCACGTCAACACCGGCAACGGCTTCTACGGCGGACTCCAGTTCTGGCACCCCACCTGGGTCGAGCACGGCGGGCTGGAGTACGCCGCTCGCGCCGACCTGGCGACCCGGCAGCAGCAGATCACCGTCGCCGAGGGGGTGCTGCGCACCCAGGGGTGGGGGGCCTGGCCCGTCTGCTCCAAGCGGTACGGCCTGTCCGGGCGCGTCCACACCGTCCAGGCCGGCGACACGCTCGCCTCGGTCGCCCGCCGCTTCGCGGTCAAGGGCGGCTGGCAGGCGCTGTACGCGGCGAACCGGAGCCTGATCGGACCCGACCCGAACCGGATCGTCGTCGGCACCATGCTGCGGATCGACCCGCTCTGAGGTCCGGCGGCCTCAGCGGTACTCGGCCGGCTCCCCGCTCGACGCGCGGGAGCCGCGCCGCAGTTCGTGCACGAGCGAGCCGCGCGGCAGCCCGTCCGGTACGCGCTGCTCGGCCAGGACCACGGCCGCCCCGCGCTCCACGGCGAGCTCCCCGAGCATCCGGTACGTACGGGCCGCGACCGGCGGGGCCATGCCGAGCGACGGCTCGTCGACCAGCACCACGCGCGCGCGTGCGAGCAGCGCGCGGGAGACCGCCAGCATCCGGCGCTCCCCGCCGGACAGCGTCCCGGCCGTCCGGGGCAGGAGGGGGACCAGTTCCGGGTACGGGGCGGTGGCGTCGGGCGCGTCGGCCCCGGGCGCGGCGAGCGCGAGGTTCTCGGCGACGGTGAGGCCCGCGTACACCGCCCGCAGATCCGGTACGAAGCACAGCCCGCGGCGCGCCCGTTCGTGCGCCGAGAGGCGGGTCACGTCGGCCCCGCGCCACTCCACCCGGCCCGCCGCGAGCCCCACCGTGCCGGCCAGGGCGCGCAGGGCGGTCGTCCGGCCCGCGCCGTTGCGGCCCAGGAGAACCGTCACCGTCCCGGCCGGCACGGGCAGGTCGAGACCGTGCAGGGCCTCCAGGGGGCCGTAGCGGACCCGGGCGGCGCGCAGGGCGATCTCGACGCTCACGACAGGATCCGGCCCCCTTCCATGGTGTGCACCGTGTGCGCGATCCCGGCGACCAGGTCCGGGTCGTGCTCGACGACGAGGACGGTCAGACCGTCCGCCGCGAGCGCCGCCAGGATCCGGGCGAGCGCGGCGGTCTCGGCGGCGTCGAGCCCGGCGGCCGGCTCGTCGAGGAGGAGCGTGTGCGGCCGCCCGGCCAGCGCGCGGGCCAGCTCGACCCGGCGCAGCGTTCCGGTGGGCAGGTCCGCCGCCGCCCGGTGCCGTACGGGCCCGGCCAGCCCGAGCAGCCGCAGGCTCCGCTCCACGGCGGCCGGGTCCTCGCGTCCCCCGCCCTGCTCCTGGCCCAGGCGGACGTTCTCCTCGACGGTGAGCGACGGGAACACGGCGAGCCGCTGGAAGGTCCGGGCGATGCCGAGACGGGCCCGGGCGTGGGCGGACCGGGCGGTGACGTCGGCGCCGTCGAGCGTGATCCGGCCCTGGCCCCGGCGGGGACGGAGGGTCCCGGCGAGACAGTCGAACAGGGTGCTCTTGCCCGCGCCGTTGGGACCGACGAGGGCGGTGACGCGGGCGGGGGAGAGGGCCAGGGTGACGTGGGAGAGGGCGGTGACGCCTCCGGGGTAGGTGAGGGTGAGGTCGTCTGCACGGAGTCCCTCGCGGGGGCCCGTGCGGGGGCCCGTGCGGGGCGCTGGGCGGTGCGGGTGCGTCCGGTGCGGGGTGGGCGCGGGTGCCGTGGGGCGGGGCGGGGCTTCGTCGGCGGCCGGCGGGCCGTGGGGCTGCGTCCGGCCTCCGACCGGACCGGGGTTCCCACCCGCACCCCCCGTGCGGGCTGTCGACAGAGGTGCGGGCTTTCCCGTGGGGGGTTCCGCACCGTCGGCGGCCGACGGGTCGTGGGGGCGCCTCCGGCCTCCGGCCGGGCCCGGGCCGCTGGTCGTACCGGCGCCTTCGGGTGGGCCCGGTTCCCTGGCCGTATCGGTGTCCTGGGGCGGGCCCGGGGCGCCGGCCGCGCGGGCGCTTCCGGTGGGGTGGGGCCGGGGCAGTAGGGACGTCAGGGGCGGGAGGCGGCCCGTCAGTGTTGCCAGGAGGCCTGTCAGGGCCACCGCCGTGCCCGCCTGGGGGCCCGCGTCGAGGGTCGTCAGGAGGGCCGCCCCGGCCAGGGGGGTGAGGAGGCTGTCGGCGCCCAGGACCAGGACGGCGGCGAACCAGAGCAGGCCGCGTACCGGGTCGTACTGCTCGGGGTCGAAGGCGCGCAGGCCCATGCCGAGGAGCCCGCCGCCGAGGGCCGCCAGGGCAGCGCCCAGGACGAAGGCGAGGAGCTTGAGGCGGGGCACCGGGACGCCCGCCGCCTCGGCGCCCGGCTCGTGGTCCCGCAGGGCGGCGAGCGCGCGGCCCGTGCGGCCCCGGCGGAGGGCCGCCACCAGGGCCAGGCAGCCGGCCAGGACGACGAGCTCCAGGGCGTAGAAGGCGCGGTCGTCGGAGAAGCCCGCCGGGCGGCCGAGGGTCAGGCCCGCCGTCGCGTACGGCTGGGTGAGGACGAAGCGGCTCACCGCCACCCCCACGGCCAGCGTCGCCAGGGCGAGGGCCAGGCCGTGCCGCCGGATCGCCGGCCGGCCCGTCACCAGACCCGCCACCGCCACCATCGGCACCGCGAGCCCGAGGGCCGGCAGCGCGGGCACCCCGCCGGCCGCGAGCAGCGCCGTGAAGAGGGCGCCCAGGCCCGCGTACGCCGCCTGGCCCAGGGCGATCTGGCCGCCGCGGCCCGCCACCACGACCAGCGACAGGAGGATCACGGCGAGCGCGGGGACCTGGACCGCCGTGTGCAGGTCGGAGCCCGCGAGTCCGAGCGGGAGGAGGAACAGGACGCCGACCACCAGCCACAGGGCCGTGGGCACGCGGGCGGGCCGGGCCGGTGACGGCAGGGCGTCCTCGCCCTTGCCGCCGACGCCCGGCAGGACGAGCGTCGCCACCAGGAGCGCCACCACGAACAGGTTCGCCCCGACGGCCTGGAGGAGGGGGCCCGCCCAGCCCTCCGGGTGCAGGCGGGTCAGCTGCGCCTGGGCGACCCCGACGGCGAGCGCCGCCCCGATGGCCACCGGTAGCGACCGCATCCTCGCGATCACCGCGACCGCGATCACCTCGACGACGAGCAGCGGCATCCCGTACGGGTCGAGCCGTACGTACGGGGCGAGCAGCACGCCCGTGAGCCCGGCCGTGAACGAGCCGAACGCCCAGCCCGCCGCCGCCACCCGGTCCGCGTCGATGCCCGCCAGGACGGCGAGCGGACGGTTGTCCACGACCGCCCGCAGCTCCCGGCCGAACCGCGTCCACCGCGTCACCGCCCCCACCAGACAGGCCAGCGCGACCACCGCCGCGAGCTGCGCCCACGGATCGTCGCCGAGCAGCACGGGCGCGTCGTCCCGGGCCCCCGGGCCCCACAGCAGCACCGCCCCGCCGACCAGGAGGACGAAGACGCCGATGGTCGCCACCAGGGTCTGGGCCGGACGGGAGCCGAGCAGCGCCAGGGGGCGGAAGACGCCCCGGTCGAGGGCCAGGCCGAGGGCGGGGGCGACGAGGAGGAGCGTGACCGGGGCGCCCAGGGGCAGCGGCCAGCCCCAGCCGACCACCAGCTGGCGGAGCACGTACGCGCAGACCATGGCGACGGCGCCGTGCGCGAGGTTCAGCACGCCCGTCGCCCGGTAGGTGACGACCAGGCCGATGCCGGTGAGCGCGGCGGCGCTGCCGACCGCGAGGCCGGCGAGCGTCAGCTCGTACGTCAGGGAGGCCACGGCTCACACACCGGGCAGGGGGCGAGCTCCGCGTCCCCCACCGCCACGGCCTCCGCCTTGCCCGCCACCAGCGGGCAGTCCGGACGATGCGCCAGGGTCCCCTCGGGGACCCGCAGGAGGGGGCCGTCCGAGGACGGCGGAGGAGGCTCCTGAGGACCGGGGAGACGCGGCCGGGGAGGGCGTACGGGTAGCAGCGCCGCCGCACCGACGAGGACCGCGCCCGCCACGAGGAGCGCGGCCCCCGGCACCGTGCACGAGGCCAGATAGGGCAGCTGGCGCTCCGCGAAGCGCTCGCCGGAGATCCCGTACCAGCCGAGCGCGCAGAGCACCGCGCCCCCGGCGGCCGCCGCGAGACCGCTCCAGAGCAGGATCCGGGATGTCGGCACGGGGCCCTCCCTCGTCTCTTCCTTGCACTATGCCCCGATCCGTCCCACCCTGGAAACACCAGCCGCTCCGGACTGGCCGGACACCCGGTGGTGAGCCAGATGGTTGTCGTACGACGTGGTGGTGGACGCTCCCGTCTCGCGGTCCTCGGGGCCGTCGCCGTCCTCGCTCTGGGGCCCGCCCTCACGAGCTGCTCGGACGACGGCGGGTCGAAGGGCGACAACACCGCCTCGTCCGCCCCGTCGTCCGGGAAGACGGCCCAGCCCCCCGGAGGCGCCACCCAGCCGGACGACCCCGCGGCGGCACGGGCCGAGATCACCAAGAACTGGACGGCCTTCTTCGACCCGAAGACCCCGACGGCCGAGAAGACCAGGCTGCTGGAGAACGGCGAGCAGATGGCACCCGTCCTCGCGGCCTTCGCCGGCGACAAGAACGCGGCGGCGTCGGCGGCCAAGGTCAAGAACGTCGACTTCACCTCGCCCGACGGGGCGAACGTGACCTACGACCTGCTCGTCGGCGGCAACCCCGCCCTGCCCGACGCGAAGGGCACCTCCGTCCTCCAGGGAGACACCTGGAAGGTCTCCGTGAAGACCCTGTGCGGCCTGGTCGAGCTGAGCGGTGTCACCGTCCCGGGCTGCTGAGGCGGTCGCGGCGCTGCTCCTGGCCGTCCTGCTCGCCCTCCTCACGGCCTGCGGCAGCCGTCTCCCGGAGCGCGTCTTCGAGACGCGGCCCACTGCCCACCCCTCCGGCGGTGAGCCGCTCCGCGTCGGGATCATCACCAGCGCCACCAGCCCCGTCGGCGGGCAGGCCTTCACCGGCCCGCGCGACGGGGCCCGCGCCTGGTTCGACGCCCTCAACGCGCGCGGAGGCCTCGACGGGCGCCGCATCGAGGTCGAGACCTGCGACGACGGCGGCAGCGGCGTCGGCGACAACGCGTGCGTGCACCGGCTGATCGACGAGCGCGGGGTCTTCGCCCTCGTCGCCACCACCGCCCTGAACTACGCGGGCGCGCCCCTCGTCGCCCGGGCCGGCGTCCCCGACATCGGCGGCCAGCCGCTCACCCCCGCCTACGACACCTATCCGCACCTCTACGGCATCTACGGCAGCTCCGCCCCGCGCACCGGCCGCGAACCCGGCTGGGGCGGCACGCTGTACGGCGGGACCGAGGTCTACCACTGGTTCCGGAAGGAGCTGGGCGCGCGGACCGCCGCCGTCGTCTCCTACAACCAGGCCGCCTCCGCCTCCTACGCCCGCCTGGTCGTACGGGGGCTGCGCGCCGAGGGCTACCGCGTCGTCGAGGAACAGGTCGACTTCGCCCTGCCCAACTTCCGCGCGGTCGCCGCCGATCTGCGGGCCGAGCACGCCGACCTCCTCTTCGACGCGATGGACACCCACGGCAACGTGCGCCTGTGCGAGGCGATGGAGACGCTCGGGGTCAAGGTCGCCGCCAAGGTGACCAACGTGCAGAACTGGTCCTCGGCCGTCTCCCACGACTACGCCCGGGCCCCCGGCTGCCGGGCCTCGCTGTGGGTGACGGGCTCCAGCCGGAACTACGACGACACCGGACATCCGGCGGTCCGCGCCTTCCGCACGGCCATGGGCGACCGGCCCCTGTCGCAGTGGCAGCTGGAAGGCTGGGCGGCGGCGATGTGGTTCACCGACGCGGCCCGCTCCTGCCTCGCCCGGGGCGCGCTCACCCGCGGCTGCGTCGAGGAGTTCATGAACCGTCCGGAACCGTACACCGCGCGCGGACTGCTGCTCCCCGTACGGTTCGAGCACCTGGCCCGGCCGCCTGCCACCCGGAACACCTGTCTGTCCGTGGCCCGTTGGCAGGACGGACGGGGCTGGGTGAGCCAGGGCGACATGACCGGGAACTGCGCGACCGTCCCCCAGCTCGGCTACCGCCCGTGAACGGCGCCCCCGCACCGGCAGTACAGTCGGGCACCGACCGACTGACCGACTGACCGGGGGGAACCGGCAGTAGATGCGTATCTCCTTTCTGCTCCACAACGGCTACCACTACGGCGGCACCATCCGGACCACGTTCACGCTCGCCGAGGAACTGGCGGAACGCCACGAGGTCGAGATCGTCTCCGTGTTCCGCCACCGCGACCGCCCGATCCTCGGCCTGCCGGCCGGGGTGACCCTCCGCCACCTCGTCGACCTGCGCAAGGACAGCCCCGGATACGACGGCGACCACCCCGACTTCCACCGTCCCGCCGTGGTCTTCCCGCGCGGCGACGGCCGCTGGAAGCAGTACAGCGCGCTCACCGACACCCGGATCGGGGAGTACCTCCGCGGGGTGGAGGCCGACGTCCTCGTCGCCACCCGTCCCGGGCTCAACGTGCACCTCGCCCGGCAGGCCCGGCGCGGACCGGTCCTCGTCGGCCAGGAACACCTGATCCTGAGCGGCCACAGCTACCGGCTGCGCCGGGACATCGCCCACGAGTACGCGCTCCTCGACGCCGTCACCACGGTCACCGAGGCCGACGCCCGGACCTACCGGAAGCTCCGGCTGCCCGGCGTACGGGTCGAGGCCGTGCCCAACAGCGTGCCCGCGCCCTCCGCGCCGCCCGCCGACCCCGCGGCGCGGACCGTCGTCGCCGCGGGCCGGCTGACCCGGGTCAAGCGGTACGACGTGCTGATCGACGCCTTCGCGTCCGTGGCCGCCGACCATCCCGACTGGAAACTGCGGATCTACGGCACCGGCGACGCCGTCCAGGACCTCAAGGCCCCGCTGACCCGGCAGATCAGGGACCGCGGGCTCGACGGGCAGGTCTTCCTCATGGGGGCCGTCACCCCGATGGAACCGGAGTGGGCCAAGGGCTCGATCGCCGCCGTGACCTCGCAGCGCGAGTCCTTCGGCATGACGATCGTCGAGGCGATGCGGTGCGGGCTGCCGGTGGTCTCCACCGACTGCCCCCACGGGCCGCGCGAGATCATCGAGGACGGGGTCGACGGGCGGCTCGTGCCGGTCGACGACGTCGCCGCCGTCGCCGCGGCGCTGCGGGAGTACGTCGAGGACGAGGAGCTCCGGGCCAAGGCCGGGCGGGCGGCGCTCGCCGCGTCCGAGCGCTTCGACCCCTCGCGGATCGCCGCGCGGCACGAGGCCCTGTGGACGGAACTCGTCGCGCGCGGCGCGGGACGGCGGGTGCACGCGGCCGGCCGGGCGCGGGTGCATCGGGAGGTGGGGCGGGTCGTGGACGCCGTCTACACCCAGAAGGCGAGGGCGGGCCGCCTCCTCCGCCGCCTCCGCTGACGCGACCCCGCGGGGGCCTCGCCCTGCCGGGCCCCTGGTGCGGCCCCGCCCCGGCGGATCCCCCGTGGGGTCGCGGGCACGCCCCGGTGGGGTTCGGATTGCGGACCGTGGTTGTCCGCAAGGGCTGGCAGACTCGGGGGCATGTTGGAGACCTCCGCCCGGCTGCTGCGACTGCTGTCGCTCCTCCAGGCTCATCGTGAGTGGTCCGGTGCGGATCTCGCCGAGCGGCTCGGAGTGACGGCCCGCACCGTGCGGCGGGACGTCGACCGGCTGCGGGAGCTGGGCTACCCGGTGCACGCCAGTCCCGGCACGGGCGGCGGGTACCAGCTGGGGGCCGGCGCCGAGCTGCCGCCGCTGCTCCTCGACGACGAGGAGGCCGTCGCGGTCGCGGTCGGACTGCGGTCCGCCGCCGGCCAGGGCGTCGAGGGCATCGGCGAGAGTTCCGTACGCGCCCTGGCGAAGCTGGAGCAGGTCCTGCCGGGCCGGCTCCGACGCCGTATCGGGGCGCTCAACGCCTTCACGGTGCCCCTGCTGCGTACCCCGAGGGAGCGGGTCGACCCGGCGGTCCTCACCGAGCTGGCCAACGCCTGCCGGGACGGCGAGCGGCTCCGCTTCGCCTACCGCGACCACGGCGGCGCGGCCACCCGCAGGACCGTCGAGCCGCACCGCCTGGTGTGCACGGAGCGGCGCTGGTACCTGGTCGCCTGGGATCTGGACCGGGGCGACTGGCGGACGTTCCGGGCCGACCGGATCGAGCCGACTCCGCCGCACGGCCCCCGTTTCCCGCCCCGCGAGCCGCCCGCCGAGGATCTGGCCGCGTACGTGGCGAAGGGCGTGTCCGGCACCGCCTACGCGGCGGAGGCGACGGTCCGGCTGCTGGTGCCGCTCGCCGAGGCGGCCGCGGTCGTCGGCGCGCTGGACGGGGTCCTGACGGCGGACGGGGAGGACGCCTGCCTGCTGCGAACGGGGGCGCACACCCTCGACATGATGGTGTTCCACGTGGCGTTCATGGGCTTCGAGTTCGAAGTGGTGGAGCCGCCGGAGCTGGCGGAGTCGGTCCGGGCGCTCAGGGACCGGTTGTCCCGGGCTCTCGACCGGTCGGAGGGCTGAGCCGCAGCCGTTCGTACGCCGCGGACTCCGGGTCTCCGGGCCTTCCGGCAGCGTAAGCATTGTGTAAGGGAAGAGTGCGTTCCCCGCGTGCGCGTCGCCGACGCAATTCGGGACGGCTCGCGGGAAGAGGGGAATTACCCGCGCCTTGTCCGCGCTTCCGAACCCTTCGTGCGAACTGATGGGCACCGCTGCGAATTACTGGAGAAACGGCCGGAAACGCGCCCCGCGACTGACGGGCGGACAGGTCAAACATATGTCGAGAACTTGTGACACAAGCGTGACCGCCAAGGGACTAACGTGAGGTTCATGTCACCCACTTCGCGCACTCCCGAACCGCCCCGCGACGCTCCCGGGTCCTATGTGGGCCTCGACGCCGAAGGGGCCGAGCAGCTCGCCAGGACCCGTGGCTGGAGCGTCGTCCGCTCCCTGCCGCCCGGCTCGATCATCACCATGGAGTACCTGTCCGGGCGCATCAACTTCGAGGTCGAGGACGGCACCGTCACCCGCTGCTGGCTCGGCTGAGGAGCCGGCGGGACCGTACGCGGAAGGGCCCCGGCCGAGGTGGCCGGGGCCCTTCCGCGTACGCGGAGGAGGGGGTACGGATCAGCCGCGGGTCACCGGGGCGCGCCGGCCGCCGGCCAGCCCCACGGGCTCCCGGACGGGCTCCCGCACCGGCTCCTCGGGCACGGGCGGGCGCGGCGGGAAGAACCCGGGGCGCGGGCCGCCGGAGGCCACGGGCAGCGAGGGCACGAGCCGGCGGCGTTCCCGCAGCCGCTCCCGCACCCGGTCGCGCGCGGCGAGGATCCGGGCCTCCGCCACGGCCAGGACCGGCTCGCACCAGGGCAGCGCGAGCAGGACGAGGAGCCCGGCGGCCCAGCCGAGCAGCACGTCGCTCAGCCAGTGCGTGCCGAGGTAGACGGTGGTGAGGCCGACGCCGAGCGCGACCACCGCGGAGAGGGCCGACAGATAGCGCCGGGCCCTCGGGGTGGTCGCCAGGTAGGCGAGGATGCCCCAGGTCACGACCGCGTTGGCGGTGTGCCCCGAGGGGAATATGTCGCCTCCGGCGAAGAGCTCGGCCGAGCCGATCTGGGTCGCGTAGTGAGGTCCGAGGCGGCCGAGTCCGAGCTTGACCGCGCCCACCGAGACGTTGAGCAGCAGGAGGGCGGCGCCGAGGCACAGCAGGGGACGCAGGGTGTGCTGGCGCCAGGAGCGCCAGCCCAGCCAGGCGGCCACCATGACGGCCGTGGGGCCGCGCTGGCCGAGGACGACGTAGTAGTCGAGGAAGCCGTGGATCTCGGGCCACTGCTGGTACGGCCGGAAGAGCATGATCTTCCAGTCGAGGGTCACCAGCCACGTCGACAGCAGGACGGCCACGACGATGGCGAGGTAGAACGCCGACGTCCCGCCGAAGAGGGCGAGACGCGTGCGGGTCATCCGCGGGACCTCTATCTTCGGCGGTTCCGGCTCCCGGTCCAGCCGGGCAAAGATGTCGGTACGCACCCAATGGACGTTACAGGGAGTGAGAAGCAGACCCGGTCGTTCCGCTCCCTTCGTGATGACCATGTGATGTGGAGTAGGTCTCAGTGAGCAGTCCATTCCGGTCGTCCGTCGGGAAATCCGATGACCTTCCGCCCTATTCCCGCCGGGGGTGATTCCGGAAGTGTGTTTGAGTGCGTGGGAATTTCCTCAAACAGACGTCCGTGCGGAATTCCATGCGACGCGCGGGCCGTGCCGAGTGGCGTACGCCACACCCCCGGCCCCGGCGAGGTGAGAGCTGCACCACGCGCTCGGGCCTTGAACTCGCGTACGCTGACGGCTCACTCGCCCGTCGATGCCGGGCCGCCCCGGGGACATACGCCCTGGTCACAGCCCACCGAGCGCGAGAGCTTCACTGGGAGGTACGTACATGTCGCGGACGAACACGGCCCAAGGGCGATCGCGTTCCGCCGTCGACTCCGGCGCCAACCGCTGGGTCGTCCTCGTCGTCCTCTGCGTCAGCCTTCTCCTGGTCGCCCTCGACGCGACCATCCTCCACGTCGCCGTCCCCTCGCTCACCGAGGACCTGCGCCCCAGCTCCACCGCGCTGCTCTGGATCGTCGACGCCTACCCTCTGGTCTGCGCGTCGCTGCTGATCCTCTTCGGCACCCTCGGTGACCGGGTCGGCAGACGGAGGGTCCTCCTCCTCGGCTACGCGCTCTTCGGCATCGCCTCGGCGGTCGCCGCGCTCGCCACCGCGCCCGCGGTCCTCATCGGGGCCCGCGCGCTGCTCGGCGTCGGCGGCGCCATGATCATGCCCGCCACGCTCTCCATCCTCCGGACGGTCTTCCCCGACCGGAGGGAGCGTGCCACCGCGATCGGCGTCTGGACCGCCACCGCCGCGATCGGGGCCGCCACCGGGCCGGTGCTCGGCGGCTTCCTCGTCGAGAACTACTGGTGGGGCTCCGTCTTCCTCATCAACATCCCGCTGATGGCGCTGATCCTCCCGCTCGGCCGCCGCCTCCTCCCCGAGTCCCGGGGCGCCGCCGACGGGCCCTGGGACGTGCTCGGCGCGCTCATGGCCGTGGCCGGCGTGCTCGGCTGCGTCCTCGGCGTCAAACGCGCCGGGGCCGGCGACCCGCTGCTCGCCCTGCCGACCGCCGGGCCGCTGCTGCTCGGCGCCGCGCTCCTCGTCCTCTTCGTACGGCGGCAGAAGCGGCGCCCGCACCCCCTGATCGACCTGCGGCTCTTCTCCCGGGCCGCCTTCACCACCTCGGTCGGCTGCATCGTCATCGGCATGCTGGCCCTGGTCGGCCTGGAGCTCATCGCCGTCCAGTACCTCCAGTTGGTCCTCGGCCTCAGCCCCCTGGAAACCGGGCTCCGGCTCCTCCCGCTGACCTTCGCCGCCATGGCCGCCGGCGCCACCGGCTCGTACACCCTGCGCCGGATCGGGCCGCGCCGGATGGTCGGCTGGGGCTTCCTGCTCACCGCAGCCGCGGTGCTGCTGCTGACGTTCATGGGACAGCACGACCGGCCGCTGCTGCTCACGGTGGGGTTCGTGCTGCTCGGCTTCGGCCTGCAGACCACGCTCTTCTCGGCGTACGAGTCGATGCTCAGCGAGGCGCCGCAGCGCAGCGCGGGCGGCGCGGCCGCGATCGGCGAGACCTCGTACCAGCTCGGCGCGGGCATGGGCATCGCCCTGCTCGGCAGCGTGATGAACGCCGCGTACGCCCCCGCGCTCGCCTCGGTCCCCGGAGTGCCCGCGGAGGCGAGCCGGGCCGCCGCGAACTCGCTCGGGGAGGCCTACAAGGTCGCCGACCAGCTCGGTGGCACGGCCGGGGACGCCCTGCACCAGGCCGCCCGCCATTCCTTCGTGCAAGGCCTGCACGTCACGCTCTTCGTGAGCGCCGGGCTGCTGCTCGTCGGCGCGCTGATGGCCCGGCGGCTGCCGCGGATCATGGAGTGTCCGGTGGATCCGGAGGAGGCCTTCGACGCCCGGGAGGCCCAGGGGGCGCTCTCGGCCCAGGAGGGTCCGGACCGGGCTGCGGAGCCGGTCGTGGCCGGGGTGGCGGCGGGGGTGCCGGAAACGGCGTCCGCCGGCCTGTCGGAGCGTGCCGGTTCTTCGGGGGTGTCCGTCGCACCGGAGCGGGTCGCTTCGTCGGGGGTGTCCGCCGCGTCGGAGCGGGCCGGTCGTCCGGAGGCGCCCGGTCCGTCGGGGCGGGCCGATCGCTCGGAGCCGGTCGGTTCCCCGGAGGGGGTCGAGCCGCGGGTGCCCGCGACCCGGGAAGCGATCGAGCCCGCCGGCTCGGGGCGCCCGGCGCACTGACCCGATCCCGTCGGGAGGTGCCAGGGCCGACCGGCGGGCCCGCTCAGCTCTGGTTGAAGAAACCGTCCTGCTGACGTCGGCCCGTCTCGCCGGTGACGATCTGGGTGTCGGCGGGGGTCAGGAGGAAGACCCGCGTCGCCACGCGCTCGATCGAGCCGCGCAGACCGAAGGCGAGACCGGCGGCGAAGTCGACGACGCGCTTGGCGTCGTTCGGCTCCATCGCGGTCAGGTTCACGATCACCGGAACCCCGTCCCGGAAGAGCTCGCCGATGCCCCGGGCGTCCCGGAAGCCGTCCGGGGAGACGGTGGCGATCCGGCGGCCCCGGTCCTCGGCGGTGTCCGTGGCCACCCGGACCCGGGGGTCCGTCACCCAGGCGTCGCCGCCCTCGGCACCGTCGGCGTACTCGTCGTCGTAGTACCGCTCGTCGTTGTCCTCGACGAGTCCCAGCCAGGCACTGGCCTTGCGCACCGATCCCATGGACGCCTCCTTTCAGCGCGGTCACTTGTGGTTCCGCATGTCCCTATCGTCGTCCATGATGCGGATCGCGCGCCAAGTGGATAGTCGCCGCGCAGGGGATTCGTGACGGTACTGGTGCAGAACGTGAGGGCCGTTTCCTGGCGATTCGTCAGGAAACTTGCGGTATGAGGCCCCTGACGGAGGGCCATGCAGCTGAAAATATGAAAGTCGGGCTACAAGGGTGACGGTGGGCGCGTACGGGTGAACGGACCCACTCGCTACGATGCCGCGAGGCCGCCCGGCGGACCTTCGCCGCCCCAGCCCACGACTCACGGGGGAGTCCTTGTTCGGAATCGTCAGACCCTGCACCCATCGCCTCACCGACGGTCTCAAGACCGAGTGGATGGCCCACCTCTGCGGCCTCTGCCTGGCACTCCGCGCCGACCACGGGCAGTTCGCCCGGATCGTCACCAACTACGACGGGCTCATCGTCTCCGTCCTGACGGAGGCTCAGACCGGCGTGACCGAGGCGGGCCGCCGCACGGCCGGGCCCTGCGCGCTGCGCGCCATGCGGACCGCCCCCGTCGCCCGCGGCGAGGGAGCCAGGCTCGCCGCCGCCGTCTCGCTCGTCCTCGCCTCGGCGAAGGTCCGGGACCACGTCGCCGACAGGGACGGCCTGTTGGCCCGCCGCCCCGTCGCCGCCGCGGCCCGCCGCGTCGCCCGCTCCTGGGACAGGGCCGGGGCCAGGACCGGCCGGGACCTCGGCTTCGACACCGCCGTCCTCGTCGACGCCGTCGACCGCCAGACCGGCATCGAGGCCCTCGCGGGACCCGGCACCCCCCTGCTCGCCGTCACCGAGCCGACCGAGACGGCGACCGCCGCCGCCTTCGCGCACACCGCCGTCCTCGCCGGACGGCCGGGGAACGCGGCGCCGCTCGCCGAGGCGGGCCGCCTCTTCGGCCGCCTCGCCCACCTCCTCGACGCCGTCGAGGACCAGGCCGCCGACGCCGAGACCGGCGCGTGGAACCCGCTCACCGCCACCGGCACCTCTCGTGCGGAGGCCCGCCGGCTCGCCGACGACGCCCTCCACGGCATCCGCCTCGCCCTGAAGGACGCCGAGTTCGCCGACGGCAAGCTCGTCCACGTCCTGCTCGCCCACGAGCTGCGCACCTCGGTCGACCGCGCCTTCGGCACGACCGGTTGCTCGCACGGGGCGCAGGGCGTGCAGGCCTCCCACGGCCCGGTGCCGGGGAACCCGTACGGGGGGCAGCCGCCCGGCCCGTACGGCTCGCAGAACCCCTACGGGGGCGGCGGGAACCCGTACGGCGGCGGGAACCCCTACGGGGGCGGCGGGAACCCCTACGGGGGCGGCCCCATGGGCCCCGGAGGCCCCGGAGGCCCCGGAGGCCCCGGAGGCCCCGGAGGCCCGGGCGGACCCGGCGGACTGCCGCCGCAGTTCGGCGGCGGCGCGCCCCAGGCGCCCAAGCCGCGCGGCTTCCTCGCCGGGTGCGCCATGTTCACCTGGCTCTTCTGTACCTGCCAGATCTGCTGCGCCAAGGAGTACGAGGGCCCCTGGTCCCGCAAGAAGCGCGAGGGCTGCTGCCGGGACTGCGACTGCGGGGACCCCGGCTGCGGCGGCTGCGACTGCTGCTGCCCCTGCGACGGCTGCTGACGCTCCGTCGGTCACCCCCGCTTCCTTTCAACAGGAAGACCGCACGCGACCGAAGCCGCACTCGAACGGGTCTGGGGCGCGACCTGTCCGGCCACGACCCGACGGTCCGCTTCCGGACATCGCCCCCGACCCGGACTCGGCGCCGTGCAGGGCCGGGTGCGGGTCGCCGACCCGGTCGCGGTGGCGAGGAAGTGGCGGGCGCTGTGCGGGGCGAAGGGGCTCTCGATCCGGCAGCCGGGAACGCGGGGTCTTCCACGCGGAGTACACGGACACCACGCTGCGCTCGCACCCGGGCCTTCCCGAGCCGGTATGGAAAGGTGGCACACCATGAGCACGGATCCACAGCAGGACGCGCAGGCCTGGCAGCACTGGCACGAGCAGCGCGAAGCCGCGGTCGCCTCCTCGTACGGCCCGCTCTCCCTCACGGGCACCCACTGGCTCGCGGACTTCCCCGAGGGTCGTGTTCCGGCCATTCCCGGTGAGTGGCGGGAGGACGGCGACGAGGTGGTCCTGACGGCGGGTGCCGAGGACGGGCTCACCGTCGACGGCAGGCCCTTCGTCGGTACGGTCCGGCTCACCGCCGACCACGGCCCGATCCACGAGTCCCGGGTCGAGTCGGCGGGCCGGCGGCTCGTGGTGCTGCGGCGCGAAGGACTGTGGGCCGTACGGGACTTCGACCCGGGCTCGGAGGCGCGCCGCGCCTTCCGGGGCATCGAGGCCACCCCCTACGACGAGCGCTGGGTGGTGCCCGGGGTGTTCCGTCCGTACGGGGAGACGCGCAGCGTACGGGTGGAGAACGCGGACGGCCGGGAGCGCGGCCTCGGTCTCTCCGGGGAGCTGTCCTTCGAGCTGCACGGCGGCGAGCACGTGCTCCGGGTGGCCGTCGAGGACGACGGCACCCTGTGGGCGGTCTTCGCGGACGCCACCAGCGGCCGGGACAGCTACCGCTTCCGTTTCCTGCGGCCCGAGGCCCCGGCGGCGGACGGCTCGGTGACGGTCGACTTCAACCGCGCGCTGTTGCCGCCGTGCGCCTTCGCGGACCACTTCATCTGCCCGTTCCCGCCGCCCGGGAACACGCTCGACACCGCGGTGCCGGCGGGGGAGCGGCGGCTGAACCCGGCCTGACCAGGGCTTCTTCTGGTGGGTGGGGCCCCCGGTCGGGACGACCGGGGGCCCCTGTCCGTACGGCGGTCTTGTGCGTCCGCTCGGAGAGGGCCACTATCACTGGCGGTGCATGTCAGGAACACGTCACCTGATGGCGCCTCACGGGCCCGCCATCCACGGGCCCCTCCGCTTTTCCCAGAAGGAGAATTGTGAGGAGCACAGTGAGGAACACCCGCACCCGTCTGCTCGCCGTCGCCGCCGGTCTCGCCGCCGCGACCGCCCTCGGACTCCCCGGCGCCCAGGCCGCCCCCGCGCCCGGTCCCGCCGGAGCCGCGCAGCTCGCCCGCGCCGACGCCGCCGTGGAGGCCGCCGGAGTCGGCGGCACCGCCTGGTACGTGGACAGAGCCGCGGGTCGGGTCGTCGTCACCGCCGACTCCACCGTCACCGACGCGGGACTCGCGAAGATCCAGCGCCAGGCCGGCGCCGACGCCGGAGCCCTCCGCGTCCAGCGCACCCCCGGCGTCTTCAAGCCCCTGCTCGCCGCCGGAGACGCCATCTACGGCGGCGGCTACCGCTGCTCGCTCGGCTTCAACGTGGTCAGCGGCTCCACGTACTACTTCCTGACCGCCGGCCACTGCGGCAACGTCGCGAAGACCTGGTACACCAACTCCGCGCAGTCGACCCTGATCGGCGCCACCACCGGCTCCAGCTTCCCGGGCAACGACTACGCCCTGGTCCGCTACGACAACACCTCGCTCAGCCACTCCGGCGGCTACTCCGCCGCCGACGCCTACGTGGGCGAGTCCGTCAAGCGCACCGGCTCCACCACCGGCACCCACGGCGGCACGGTCACCGGCCTCAACGCCACCGTCCACTACTCCAGCGGCGGCACGGTGAAGGGCCTGATCCAGACCAACGTCTGCGCCGAGCCCGGCGACTCCGGCGGCCCGCTCTACGACGGCACCAAGGCGCTCGGCATCACCTCCGGCGGCAGCGGCAACTGCCGGACGGGCGGCACCACCTTCTTCCAGCCGGTGCCCGAGGCGCTCGCCGCGTACAAGGTCAACATCTACTGATCCCACCCGCACGGCCCGTTCATCGAACCCCCACCCAGGAGGAACGAGACCATGCGCACCACCCCCACGAAGAAGTTCCGGCTGCTCGCCCTCACCGCCGGCCTCGTCGCCGCCGCCGCGACGCTCGGCGTCCCCACCGCCAGCGCCGACCCGGCCCAGACGTTCAGCGCCACCCAGCTCTCCGCCGCGAGCGACGCCGTCCTCGCCGCCGACGTGGCCGGCACCGCCTGGCGCGTCGACACCGCCACCGGCAAGGTCGTCGTCACCGCCGACTCCACCGTCTCCCAGGCCGAGATCGCGAAGATCAAGCACCAGGCCGGCACCAACGCGGGTGCGCTGCGCATCGAGCGCACCCCCGGCACGTTCAACAAGCTGATCTCCGGCGGCGACGCCATCTACGCGAGCAGCTGGCGCTGCTCGCTCGGCTTCAACGTCAAGGACGGCGCGGGGAACTACTACTTCCTCACCGCCGGCCACTGCACCGACGGCGCGGGCACCTGGTGGTCCAACTCGTCCCACTCCACCGTGCTCGGCTCCACGGCCGGGTCGAGCTTCCCGACCAACGACTACGGCATCGTGCGCTACACCAACACCTCGATCACCAAGTCCGGCACGGTCGGCAGCGTCGACATCACCAGCGCCGCCAACGCCACCGTCGGCATGTCCGTCACCCGCCGCGGCTCCACCACCGGCATCCACGGCGGCACGGTGACCGGCCTGAACGCCACCGTGAACTACGGCGGCGGCGACATCGTCTACGGCATGATCCAGACCAACGTCTGCGCCGAGCCCGGCGACTCCGGCGGCCCGCTCTACTCGGGCAGCCGGGCGATCGGTCTCACCTCGGGCGGCAGCGGCAACTGCTCCTCGGGCGGGACGACCTTCTTCCAGCCCGTGACGGAGGCGCTGAGCGCGTACGGGGTGAACGTGTACTGACCCCGGACCGGGCCGATTCCCGGTCCGGGCACGCCGGAGGCCCCCCGCTGCCGCGGGGGGCCTCCGGTCCGTGTGCCCTACAGGCGGACCTCGCCCACCTCCGAGGCGATCGGCTCCGCCGCCGGCGTCCGCTTCACCGAGGACAGCACCAGGGTGACGGCCGCGCCGACGACCGCCCAGACCGACAGGACCACCATCGAGGCGGTCATGCCGTTGCCCTTGAAGTACGCGATCGAGCGCGCCGCCCAGGTGCCCGCGCCCGGCGGCAGGTACGGGCCGATCGCGCTCCAGAACGGCGGCAGCATCGGCAGCGGGAAGGCGCCGCCCGCGCTCGGGTTGCCCGCGATCACGATGAGCAGGATCGCCAGGCCGATGCCGACGATCCCGAACACCGCCTGCAGGGCGAGGGTGGCGGCGCCCACCGCGAAGACCACCAGGGTGCCCAGGCCCCACAGGGCCGCGATGCTGCCGGGCAGGGCGCCGAGGACCGGGCCGACGATGATCGCGCCGCCGAGACCGCCGAGGGCCGAGTAGAGCGCCAGGACCCCGAGGCGGATGATCGCGCGCTCCCGGTTGGCGGGCCGGGAGCCCGCGCTGATCGCCAGGATCGCGGCGCAGATGTAGCCGCCGACGCACCAGCCGATGACCAGGTAGAAGGCGGAGAGTCCGTTGAAGTCCCGGGAGGAGGCGGGGGTCACGTCGACGGTCCGCACGCGGCGCTGGTCGGCCGCCTCCAGCTTCGTCGTCATCGCCTCCAGGGTCGCGGCGAGCACCTTGCCGCCGCCGGAGGCGACGAGCAGGGTGTCGGTGCGGCCCCGCGGGTCGACGACGAGGGCGCCGTCGATGTCCCGGTCCAGGATCTGCTTCCGCGCCTCGGCCTCGTTCTCGACCGCGCGCGGGTCGAGGGGATCGCCGGGCAGCTGCGCCAGCCGTTCCGTCAGGGCGGGGGAGAGCTGCTGGGGGGCGACGACGCCGAAGGGGACGTCCGTGGGCTTCGGACTGTGCAGGGCGCCGACGTACGAGGTGATGAACAGGAGTTGAAGGGCGAAGACGCCGACGACGAGCAGGGCGGCTCGGGGGGTGACGGCGCTTTTCAGTTCATCGACGAGACTCATGCCCCCACGCTCCGGGGCCGGAGGCGTTCCCGCAGGCGGGTGGGGGCCGAATGGCTGACCGTCCCGGTCGTCGTACGGACACGGGACTTTTTACCGACGCGTAACTTCCCAGCCAGGCTACCCGTGCGTAGCTTGGCTGGAGAGCATCCCCACTTGTGGTCCGGGCCGCAGGGCACAGCACCCCCACCTTCCCCTTGAGCCGCAAGGAGATCGCCCGATGCTGCCCCCGAAGTCCTGGAAGCGCGCCGTCAGAGCGCTGTCCGTGCTCTTCCTGACCGCCGCCGCCACCCTCGCCCCCACCGCCGCCGCCCAGGCCGCCACCGCCCCCAGCCGTGGCTGGAACGACTTCACCTGCAAGCCCTCCGCCGCGCACCCCCGCCCCGTCGTCCTCGTCCACGGCACCTTCGGCAACTCGTGGGACAACTGGCTCGCCCTCGCGCCCTACCTGGTCGACCGGGGCTACTGCGTCTTCTCGCTGGACTACGGCCAGCTGCCGGGCGTGCCCCTCTTCAACGGACTCGGCCCCATCGCCGCGTCCGCCGGGCAGCTCGACAGCTACGTCGACCGCGTCCTCGCCGCCACCGGCGCCCCCGAGGCCGACCTCGTCGGACACTCCCAGGGCGGCATGATGCCCCGCTGGTACCTCAAGTTCCTCGGCGGGGCCGAGAAGGTGAACGCCCTCGTCGGCATCGCCCCCGACAACCACGGCACCACCCTGCTCGGCCTCACCAAGCTCCTGCCGTACTTCCCCGGGGCCGAGGACGTCATCAGCTCCGCCACCCCCGGCCTCGCCGACCAGGTCGCCGGCTCGGCCTTCATCACCAAGCTCAACGAGGGCGGCGACACCGTGCCGGGCGTCCGCTACCACGTCATCGCGACCCGGTACGACGAGGTCGTCACCCCCTACCGCTCCCAGTTCCTGACCGGACCGAACGTCACCAACGTCCTCATCCAGGACAAGTGCGCGCTCGACCTCTCCGAGCACGTGGCGATCGGCACGGTGGACCGGGTCACCTTCCACGAGGTGGCCAACGCCCTCGACCCGGCCCACGCGACCCCGACCACCTGCCTCTCGGCGATCGGCTAGCCCCGGGCCCGCCGCCGGACCGTCCCGAAGAGCACCGCCGCACCGAGCGCGAGCACGGCGGCGCCACCGACCGCGAGATACGGGGTGGCGCCGCCGCCCGTCTCCGCCAGCTCCACCCCGGAACCCGAACCGGCGTCGGGCGCGGGAGCACTCGGCGCGGGGGCCGTACCGCCGTCGTCCGCCCCGAACACCACGTCCGAGCAGGTGTAGAACGCCTCGGGGGAGTCGGAGCGCTGCCAGATCGAGTAGACGAGATGGCGACCGGACTTCTTCGGCACGTTCCCCCGGAACACGTAGTCGCCGTTCGACATCCCCGGGTCGGTCACCGTCACGAACGGCTCGTCCTCCAGGTCCGACCACTTCAGCGGCTTCGACGGGTCGTACCCGTCCTTCGTCACGTACAGCGCGAACGAGCCCTTGTGCGGGGCGGTCCCCTTGTAACGGAAGGTGTGCGCACCGGACTTCATGCTGCTCGCCGGCCAGTCGGCCCGCGCCAGATCGAGCCCCCGGTACTTGTCGTTCCCCGCGCTGCACAACTCGCCGTCCGGGATCAGGTCCCGGTGCTTCCCGGCGGCGTTCGCGATGTTCACCCCGTTCCAGTCGTAGAACGCCTGCGCCCCACCCGCCGCCACCGCCGCCTTGCACGCCGCCGACCTCGGCGCCTCGGGCCCCTCCGCGTAACAGGCCGCGACCCGGCTCACGGGGTCGGTCATCGACCCGTGCGCGGAAGCGGGCCCGACGGCGAGCCCGGACAGGACCAGAGCGGCGGTGAGGGACGTGGCCGTACGGCGTGAGGTCATGGGGAGACAACTCCTTCACGAGGATGGCGCGGGGTTGCCGAGGAAACTAGCCGCTCGAATCCGCGAAGAAGCCGCCGAAGAGCGGCGGGCGGCGATCCTTAGGACCGCGTTAAGGCGGACGAAAGAAGCACCTGAGGAACGTCACCCAAGCCGTCGGTAGCGGCGTTCCGGGCGGCCCGTGCCGCCGTAGCGGAGGGTGACCTCCGCGCGGCCCGTCTCCGCGAAGTACTCCAGGTAGCGGCGGGCGCTCACCCGGGACAGGGAGCCCGCTTCGGCGCACTCCGAGGCCGACAGGCCCTCGGGGTGGGCCCGCAGGACGGAGTCGACCAGGTCGGCCGTGTGCGCCGCGAGGCCCTTCGGGAGCTCGCGGGAGCCGCGGGGGCGGGAGCCGAAGATCCGGTCCACGTCCTCCTGACGGGCCTCGTCCAGTTCGTCGAGGCGATGGCGCAGCGCCGCCACGTGCCGCAACTGCTCGTGCAGCGCCGCCGGGGTGAACGGCTTGATCAGGTAGTGCAGGGCCCCGGCGCGCAGCGCCGAGCGGATCGTGCCCACGTCCCGCGCCGCCGTGATGAAGAGCGCGTCCATGCCCAGACCGGCCGCGCGCAGCTCCCGCAGCACCCGGACGCCGTCCATGTCGGGCAGGAAGACGTCCAGGAGGACGAGGTCGGGACGGAGGCGCTCGGCCGCGCGGAGCGCCTCGGCGCCACTGTGCGCGACCCCCGCCACGGTGAAGCCCGCCACCGCCGACACGTAGCGGCAGTGCAGCTTGGCGACCATGAAGTCGTCGTCCACGACCAGCACCTTCGTCACGCCGACCCACGCTAGGTCCCGACCACAACGACCACAACGTCCGTTGGTTGCGGAAGGGAGACAGCTTCCTCACGCGAGGGCAACATGTGGGCCACCTCACACCCCCATCCCTCCTGCTCGAGAGGCGGCACACGTGCGGTTGCGCACCCCCTTCGCCCTCCTCGGGGCGGCTCTCCTGGTGCTCGTGGGCCCGCCCCTGCTCAGCCCGGGCACCGGCTCCGACACCGGCACCGCGATACCCGGCCTGCGCTTCATGGTCCCCAACACCCCCGGCGGCGGATACGACATCACCGCCCGCACCGCGGCCAAGAACGCCGAGGAAGCCGGCCTCACCGGCGACGTCGAGGTCTTCAACCTGCCCGGCGCGGGCGGCACCGTCGGCCTCACCCGGCTCGTCAGCGAGCGCGGCAACGGCCGCCTCGCCATGTCCATGGGCCTCGGCGTCGTCGGCGCCGTCCACACCAACAAGACGCCCAGGACCCTCGCCGACACCACCCCGATCGCCCGGCTCACCGAGGAGCAGGACATCGTCGTGGTCGGCAAGCACTCCCCGTACAAGACGATCCAGGAGCTGCTCGCCGCCTGGAAGAAGGACCCCGGGAAGCTGCCCGTCGGCGGCGGCTCCTCGCCCGGCGGCCCCGACCACCTCGCCCCGATGCTGATGGCGCAGGCCGCCGGGATCGCGCCGAAGGACGTCAACTACGTGCCCTTCGACGGCGGCGGCGAACTCCTCGCCTCCATCCTCGGCGACAAGGTCGGCTTCGGCGTCTCCGGAGTCGGCGAGTACCTCGACCAGATCAAGGCGGGGGAACTGCGCCTGCTCGCCGTCACCGGCCCCGAGCGGGTCCCCGGCCTCGACGCCCCCACGCTCCGCGAGGCCGGCCTCGACACCGAGTTCACCAACTGGCGCGGCATCGTCGCCCCGCCCGGCCTCTCCGACGCCGAGCGCGAGAAGCTCGTCGCCCTCGTGACCGAGCTGCACGGCTCCCCCCAGTGGCGCGAGTCGCTGAGGACCCACGGCTGGGACGACGCCTTCCTGCCCGGCACGGAGTTCGGCACCTTCCTCACCGAGCAGGACCGGCGGGTCGGCTCCGTCCTCAAGGAGCTCGGCCTGTGAACACCACGCTCAAGAGCCTGCTGCGCGGGCGGTCCGAACTCGGCGTCGGCGCCCTCCTGTTCCTCCTCGGCGTCCTCGTCCTCACCGACGCCCTCACCCTCGACGCCGATGTCGCCGGCCGCGGTCCCGTCGGACCCGCGACCGTCCCCCTCGTCGTCGGCTGCGGCCTCCTCGTCGTCGCCGTCCTCCTCACCGTCGACGTGCTGCGCGGCGGCCGGGGAGAGGCCGAGGGCGGCGAGGACGTCGACCTGACGGAACCCGCCGACTGGCGCACCGTCCTGCTCCTCGCCGGCGTCTTCCTCGCCTTCGCCGTCCTCATCGGCCCCCTCGGGTTCCCGATCGCCGGCGCCCTCCTCTTCTGGGGCGCGGCCCACGCCCTCGGCAGCCGGCACCTCCACCGCGACCCGCTGATCGCGGCCGCCCTCTCGCTCCTCACCTACGCCGTCTTCGACAAGCTGCTGGGCGTCCCGCTGCCCGGCGGCCCGCTGATGGGAGTGATCTGACCCGTGGATTCCCTGAACTCCCTCATCGACGGCTTCGGGACCGCCCTCACCCCGATGAACCTGCTGTGGGCCGCCATCGGCGTGCTCCTCGGCACCGCCATCGGCGTCCTGCCCGGCATCGGCCCCGCCATGGCCGTCGCCCTGCTGCTCCCGGTGACCTACGGACTCGAACCGACCGGCGCGTTCATCATGTTCGCCGGCATCTACTACGGCGCCATGTTCGGCGGCTCCACCACCTCGATCCTCCTCAACACCCCCGGTGAGAGCGCGGCCGTCGTCGCCGCCATCGAGGGCAACCCGATGGCCAAGGCCGGACGCGGCGCACAGGCCCTCGCGGCCGCCGCCATCGGCCACTTCGCCGGCGGCATGATCGGCACGATCCTGCTCGTCGTCCTCGCCCCGACCGTTGCCGCGCTCGCCGTCGGCATCGGCGCCCCCGACTACCTCGCCCTCATGGTCCTCGCCTTCATCGCGGTGACCTCCGTCCTCGGCTCCTCCCGCGTCCGCGGCCTCGCCTCGCTGCTCGTCGGCCTCACCGTCGGACTGGTCGGCCTCGACCAGATGACCGGTCAGCAGCGCCTCACCTTCGGCTCGCTCCAGCTCGCCGACGGCATCGACGTCGTCATCGTCGCCGTCGGCCTCTTCGCGATCGGCGAGGCCCTCTGGGTCGCCGCGCACCTGCGCCGGGCGCCGGGGGAGGCCATCCCGGTCGGCCGCCCCTGGCTCGGCGGCGACGACCTCAGGCGCACCTGGAAGTCCTGGCTGCGCGGCCCGCTCATCGGCTTCCCGTTCGGCGCGATCCCGGCCGGCGGCGCGGAGATCCCGACCTTCCTCTCGTACGTCACGGAGAAGCGGCTCTCGAAGCACAAGGACCAGTTCGGCAAGGGGGCCATCGAGGGCGTGGCCGGACCCGAGTCCGCGGCCTCGGCCTCCGCCGCCGGCACGCTCGTCTCCATGCTGACCCTCGGGCTGCCCACGACCGCGGTCGCCGCCGTGATGCTGGCCGCGTTCCAGCAGTACGGCATCCAGCCCGGCCCGCTGCTCTTCGAGCGGGAACCCGAGCTCGTGTGGGGCCTCATCGCCTCGCTGTTCGTCGGCATGGTGCTGCTGCTCGCGCTCAACCTGCCGCTCGCCCCCGTCTGGGCCAGGCTGCTGCGCATCCCGCGCCCGTACCTGTACGCCGGCATCCTCTTCTTCGCCGCCGTCGGCGCCTACGCGGTGGGCGGGGAGGCGCTCGACCTGGTCGTGCTGCTCGTCATCGGCCTGATCGGCCTCGGGATGCGACGCTACGGCCTTCCGGTGCTGCCGGCCGTCATCGGCGTCATCCTCGGCCCGGCCGCCGAGCAGCAGCTGCGCCGCGCCCTCCAGATCAGCGACGGCTCCCTGACGGGCCTGGTGAACACCCCGTTCTCGGTCACCGTCTACGCGGTCGTCCTCGTGCTGCTCGCCTGGCCGCTGGTGAGGAGGGCGACCGGCCGCCGGGCGCCGGCCTGAGACACGCGCGGGAGGACCGTACGACCGTATGTGCGGCGATCGGACCAACTCGCCCCTGATGGGGTGAGATTCGGACGGCCGGCGACCTGATCCGGTATCCCTGGCGGGCAGCACCTTCCCCCACCCCGAAAGGACCCCGCCCATGCGCGTCCGACTCGTCCTCACCGCCGCGGCCCTGCTCACCGCCGCCGTCGCCCCCCTCGCCCACGCGAGAGGGGCCGACGGCCTGACCGTCGACGAGTACGGCACGATCGGCGCCGACAGCACGGTCACCGTGTCCGGCACGTACCGCTGCCTCGACGACAGCGAAGGCCCCGTCTTCGTCAGCTCCACCCTCAAGCAGGGGAGCCGTTCCACCGGCATCGGCGGCACCCGGGCCGTCTGCGACGGCCACCTCCACACGTGGACCAACAGCGCCGTCGTGAAGGAGCCCGCCTACCGTCCGGGCGCCGCCCGGGTGGAGGCCACCCTCGTGCAGCTCACGGCCGGCGCGTCGGGCCTGCCGCTGCCGGGCTTCCTCGCCACCGAGCAGGCGGACGTCGAACTGCGCTGAGAGGTCCGAAGGACATGCCTCAGGCCTGATGCAGCAGGTCGAGCAGGCCCTCCCGGCCGAGCAGCTCCAGCTCGTCGAGGGCCACCACGGCACGGGCCGCCGCCTCCGGGTCGGAGGCGGCGAGACCGCTCGCCGCGAACTCGTCCTCGTCGAGCCGCAGCACCTCGCTGCCGTCCGCCGACACCCACAGGTCCAGGTCCAGGTCCTCGACCACCACCCCGGAGCCGTCGATCACGGCGGGCCGGGTGACGTCGCAGTACCAGCCCTTCAGGGCGCCGTCGGCCGACCACACCTCCTTGACGGTGAACCAGCGGTCGCGCCAGTAGTGCTCCACGAACACGTCACCGGGCTCGAACCGCACGAAGCCGAAGTCCCGTACCCCCTCGGCCGCCCACGGGGCCCGCACCGAGAGCCGGGCGTCCTCCTCCGTCAGCACCTCGGCCGGGTAACGGATCTTGGTCCGGCCCGCCTTCGTCAGGGTGATCTCAACCGACCGTCCGGACATGCCTTACCTCCGTCGCGCAGACCTCGTAGCCGAACCACTTGTTGATCGCCAGCATCGGCCCGTTGCCGGCGTCGTTGCTCGTGAACGCCTCCCCGCAGCCCGCGGCCCTGGCCCGGTGCAGCGAGGCGGTCTTGGCGAGCTTCGCGAGCCCGCGGCCCCGGAACGCCGGCGCGGTGCCCGTCATCCCGGAGCAGTACCGGCCCAGACCGTCCGTCTGCGCCGCGCTGAACGCCGCCGGCACCCCGTCCACCACCGCGACCGTCGTCAGCGCCCGGTCGAACAGCGGATGTTCCCAGATGGTCTCCCGCCAGTGCGCGTAGTCGTCCAGCTCCGCGCCCACGTCCCCCGGCTCGTCCGCCGTCGTCACCGCGTCCAGCTCGAACAACGGCCGGGGATCGGCCGCGAAGTCCTCGGCCGTGCGCAGCTCGACCCCGGACGGAGGGTCCTGGAGCGGCGGCAGCTCGGCGGTCGTCAGGTCGAGCCGGAGGAAGTGCGCGGAGCGGCTGGGCGCGTAACCGCGCCGCTCGGCCCACGCGCGGTTGGCCGGCTCGTCCAGGACCCAGCTGTACAGCGTCCGCGCGCCCCGCTCCACGAGGTGCTCCTCGGCGGCGCGCAGCAGCAGCGTCCCCGCGCCGAGCCCCAGGTGCGCGGGGTCCACGTACACGTTGACGGAGCCGATCCCGGGCTCCGGGGCGTCGTGGGCGATCCTCAGCTGCGCGGTCCCGATGATCGCGCCGTCCCCGGTCACGGCGACCAGCGGGCGGTTGTGGGCGTCGGGGTGGGCGTGCGCCCAGTCGAAGGCGACCTGCTCGGCGGTCGCGAGCATGAAGGGGAGCGCTGCCCGGCGCACCCGGGCGAAGCCCTCGGCGTCCTGGGCCCGTACATCACGGACGATCACAGTCATGGGGCGGCACGCTACGGGCACGGGACGCACCACCGCCTCCCATTTTCCGGTGGGGTGGGGGCAGAATCGGCCGGGTGACACTCACCATCGCTGTGGACCACGGATCCACCACCGCTCCCTACGAACAACTGCGTGCCCAGATCTCGGAGCGGGCCCGGTCGGGCAGACTGCCGGTCGGATACAAGCTGCCGACGGTACGGGGGCTCGCGGAGCAGTTGGGCCTCGCCGCGAACACGGTCGCCAAGGCGTACAAGGCCCTGGAGGCGGAC
The DNA here is from genome assembly GCF_040613865.1 of Streptomyces sp. NPDC006197. NCBI lineage: Bacteria > Bacillati > Actinomycetota > Actinomycetes > Kitasatosporales > Streptomycetaceae > Streptomyces > Streptomyces sp. NPDC006197. The sequence continues at coordinate 28,729 of NZ_JBEXSZ010000023.1, forward strand.
GGAGTCATCGAGACGCGCGGGCGCCACGGCACCTTCGTCGCCGCCGCCGGTGACGCGGCGACCCGCCGGGCCGCCACCGCCGCCGCCCAGTACGTCGAGGAGGCCCGCCGCCTGGGGCTCAGCCGCGAGGCCGCGGAGGCGGCGCTGAACGAGGCCCTGCGGGCGGCGTACGACGGCTGACGCGTCCGCACGCGTCACGGACGAAGGGCAACCCCCTGCGGGCGGGGACGCGTCGGTGCGCCACGGGCGGCCGACGCGTCCGCATCCGCTACAGGTACAGGCCCGCCCCCGCCGTGCGGGGTTCCGGGAGGCCCGCCGAGGGCGTGCCGCGGCGCAGCGCGAACAGCTCCGCCAGCGTCGCGCCCTCGCGCGGCACGCCCTCCTCGCGGCCGAGCCACTCCACCGACTCGGCCCGGCTCAGCGGTCCGACCTCGATGCGGGCCAGGCAGCGGCCCGGGCGGACCACCGCCGGATGCAGCCGCTCCAGGTCCTCGTTGGTGGTGACCCCGACCAGGACGTTGCGCCCCTGGCCGAGCAGCCCGTCCGTCAGGTTGAGCAGCCGTGACAGGGCCTGCCCCGCCGTGTGCTTCGCCCCGCCCCGGATCAGCTCGTCGCAGTCCTCCAGGAGCAGCAGCCGCCAGCGCTCCTTCGACGTGCCGTCGTCCTCGCCGATGGCGATGTCCATCAGGTAGCCGATGTCGTTGAAGAGCCGCTCGGGGTCGAGCACGCAGTCCACCTGGCACCAGTCCTGCCACGCCCGGGCCAGCGTCCGCAGCGCCGAGGTCTTGCCCGTGCCGGGCGGGCCGTGCAGCAGCAGGAGCCGGCCGGTGACGTCCTCCGGGGTCACCTTCATCAGGCCGTCCATCGCGTCGGCCACCGACGCCGAGTAGTTGGGCCGGACCTCCTCCCAGGTCCCGGCGCTGATCCGGCGGGTCATGCGCCGCGGGCCGCGCTGCGGGGCCACGTACCAGAAGCCCATCGTCACGTCCTCGGGCTCCGGCTCCGGTTCGTCCTTCGCCCCCTCCGTGGCCTCGGCGAGGATCCGCTTCGCCAGTTCCGGGTCGGTCGCCGTGACGGTCACGTCCGCGCGCCGGTTCCAGCGGGAGGAGAGGATCGTCCAGCCCTCGCCCTCGGCGAGCACCGCACTGCGGTCGTCGTCCCGCGCCGCCCGCAGCACCCTGGCCCCCTCCGGGAGCAGCGTCGCGTCGGGCTTGGCCCGGTCCAGGGTGGTGCTGTGCGCGTGCGGCTGCTCGCCGGTCGCGAAGCGGTCGAGGAACAGCGCGTCCAGGACGTCCCCCGGGGAGTCGCTGTCGTCGAGGTTGACGACGACGGGCAGTGAGGCGGGCGGTGCGGACGGGGTGTCAGACATGCGCCCATGATCAGGCAACCGGCGGGGCCGCGCACCGGGTTTTGCGGCCGTCACGGCGTCGGTCGCCCCGCTTCCCCAAGTGGCTTGATATCGACTGTTCCTGACGGAGGGCCGGAAGGCGTTCACCCCCACTTTTGACATGAACACTTCCGGCGGGGCGGATCCGATGCTACTACCTGGTAACGCAGAGATCCTGCTACAGGGAGGTTCCATGAGACTGTCCCGTTTTGCCGCTCTCTCGTCCTCACTCCTGCTCGGTGCCGTCCTCGCCCTCACCGGGGCGGGCGCGGCCCAGGCCGCCGACACCGCCGCACTCGACTACGTGGCCCTGGGGGACTCGTACTCCTCCGGCGTCGGCGCCGGGAGTTACGACAGCGCCAGCGGCGACTGCAAGCGCTCCACGAAGGCGTACCCGGTCCTGTGGAAGAACGCGAACGCCCCCTCCTCCTTCGCCTTCACCGCCTGCTCCGGCGCCCGAACGGGTGATGTGACCGCGAATCAGCTCGGACCCCTCTCGGCCGCCACGGACCTGGTGTCCATCACGATCGGGGGAAATGACGCCGGTTTCGCCGACGTCATGACGACGTGTGTGCTGCAGTCCGAATCCACCTGCATCAACCGCGTGAATCAGGCCAAGGCCTACGTCGACACCACGCTCCCCGGCAAGCTCGACTCCGTCTACAACGCCATCAGCAGCAAGGCACCCGCCGCCCATGTCGTCGTCCTCGGCTACCCGCGCTTCTACCAGCTGAGCGGCAGCTGCGTCGCCGGCCTGAGCGAGAACGAGCGCAGCGCCATCAACAACGCCTCCGACTACCTCAACGCGGCCACCGCCAAGCGCGCGGCCGACCACGGCTTCACCTTCGCCGGCGTCGTCCCCGCCTTCACCGGGCACGAGATCTGCTCGGGCTCCGCCTGGCTCCACAGCGTCAACTGGCTCAACATCGGCGAGTCGTACCACCCGACCGCCGCCGGACAGTCCGGCGGCTACCTGCCCACCCTCAACGGGGCGCTGTAGCCGGCCCGCCGGTGCCCGTGGTGCCGGGCCCCGTCGGAGCGGTGCTCGTGACACCGCCCGGCCCCGGCCCGGTGCCCGGTCCGTCGTCCCGTACCGCCTGATACACCAGCGCACCCGCGAGCAGCAGCGCCCCGACGATCCCGGCCACCAGGACGGGCCCCCGGCGGGGCGCCGTCCGTGGCGGGCCCGACGGCCGGGCCGGCGCCGGCGACGCCCCGGCCCGTGTGCCGGTGTCGTCGTCGCCACGGCCGGTCCGGGGCGGGACGGAGGCCTCGACCGGCTCCGCCTCCGTCCTCGGCGTGCCGCCCGAGGCCACCCGGCGCAGCTCGCGCTCGACCTGATCGGCCGTCACGGCGGGCTCCTCGCCCGTCAGCTCGTCGATCACGGCTCCCAGCGGCCCGGACCGGTCGTCCGCCGCCGCCTCCAGGAGCGTCCCCAGGCAGCGCAGGTCCGCCCCGGGGCCCGTGGAGTCGTCCGGCGCGCCGCCGAAGCCGGTGACGACGACCCGCCCGTCGTTCGCGAGGAGCACCTGCCCGGGTTCCACCCCCCGGTGCGGCACGCCCGCCTCCCGGGCGGCCCGCAGGCCGGCGAGGACCTCGGCGCCGACGCGCGCGGCCTCGCGCGCGGGCAGCGGGCCGTCCGCGTCGAGGGTCTCGGCGAGGGTGAGGCCGCGGACGAGTTCCGTCACGACCCAGGGCCGGCCGTCCTCGGTGACCACGCCGAGGACCCGTACGACGGAGGGGTGGGAGATCCGCGCGGCGGCCCGCGCCTCGCGCTCCCGTCGCGCGTACAGCAGGGGGACCTCGTCGGCCGGCAGTCCGGCCGGGGCGCGGAACTCCTTGACCGCCACCTCGTGGCGGTCGGTCTCGTCCAGGGCGCGCCAGACGGTGCCCGTCGCCCCCTCGGCGAGGACGTCGAGCAGCCGGTAACGACCCGCGATCACCGTCATGGATCCACGGTAGCCGAGGGGCGTCCTCCCGGCTCCGGTCCTGCGCGGGTCCCGTGCGGGGCGGTCCGGACGATCTTGGTGGTGGAGATCACACCCGTCCTCGTGCCCGCGGGCGACGGTCCGGAGTGCAGGATGGTTCGTGATGGTTCGGCAGGTGTTCGAGTGCTGTCCAACTCGCCCTGGAATCAGATGTATTCGGACAGTCACCGTCAACCCCCGTACGAGTGCGGTGAATCCCGCCGCCGGGATACACGGGTGTCACGATGGAGCGATAGGGTTAACCTGCCCGGGCCGGGTGCCCTTGTACGGGTGGGGAGTGACATGGAACAGATAGCAATGCGCAGCAGGCCGCGAGTGCCTGCCATCACCTGCGGAAGCAGTGCGACCAGTTCGCGGCTCGACCGCCATCTCGCGGTGCTCGGCGGCCCCGCCGTGCCCCAGCGCGAAGTGGCCGAGGCGACGCTGCTCATGCGGGAACTGACGACGCGTACGCGTGAGGTGCCGGTGCACAGCCACCGCAGCCGCAGCGCGCGAGTCTCGCTCTTCGCCCCGCTCCGCCGCCTGCGCCGCTCGCTCTTCGGCACGCGCCACTAGCCCGGACGGCCCCGACCGCGACCCCGCCGGACGTGTCCCCGCCCGTCCGGCGTTCCGTCGTGCCCGGGGCCTGCCCGGCACCCGGAGGACCCGCCCCGCTCCCCGTCAGGCGATCACCCCCGCGTCCCGCAGCTCCTTCACCTCCGCCTCCGGCACCCCGAGCTCGGCGAGCACCTCGTCCGTGTCCTGTCCGAGAGCCGGGATCCGGTCCATCCGCGGCTCCGGCGCGTCCGGGAACACGATCGGCGGCAGCAGCGCCCGCAGCGGCCCCACCGGGGACTCCACCTCCCGCCACCGGTCACGCGCCGTCAGCTGCGGGTGATCCGCCAGCTCCGCGACCGAGTTGAGCCGGGCGCAGGCGATGCCCGCCGCGTCCAGCCGCGCCAGCGCCTCGGCCGCCGTCAGCGGGGCGAGCGCCGTCGCGACCACCGCGTCCGTCGCCGCACGCCCCGCCACCCGCGCCGTGTTCGTGGCGAACGCCGGGTCGTCGGCCAGCTCGGGCCGGCCGAGGACCCGCTCGGCGAGCCGCCGCCACTCCCGGTCGTTCTGCACGGAGAGCAGGACGAGACCGTCCACCGTCGGATAGGCGTCGTACGGGGCGATCACCGCGTGCGCGAGCCCCGTGCGCGCCGGGGCCGCGCCCCCGTGCATCCCGTGGTGCAGCGGATGTCCCATCCACTCGGCCAGCGAGTCGAGCAGGGAGACCTCCACCGGACCGCCCCGGCCGGTCGTGCCGCGCCGGACGAGGGCGGCGAGGACACCGGAGAAGGCGTACATCCCGGCGGCGATGTCGGCGGCCGGGATCCCCGACTTGACGGGCTGCTCGGGGGTGCCGGTCACCGACACCAGGCCCGCCTCGCACTGCACGAGCATGTCGTAGGCCCGCTTGTGCGCGTACGGCCCCCGCGCCCCGTACCCCGAGACGTCCACCGCGATCAGCCACGGGTGCGCCGCGCACAGGGTGGCGGCGTCGAGACCGAGGCGGGCCGCCGCGCCCTGCGCCAGGTTCTGCACGAAGACGTCGGCGCCGGCCACCATCCGCCGGACGAGCGCCAGGCCCCGCGGGTCCTTGAGGTCGACCGCCACCGACTCCTTGCCGCGGTTGCACCACACGAAGTGGGAGGCGAGGCCCCGGGCCGCCGTGTCGTACCCCCGGGCGAAGTCCCCGCCGTCGGGGCGCTCGATCTTGACGACGCGGGCGCCCAGGTCGGCGAGCTGCCGGGTGGCGAAGGGCGCGGCGACGGCCTGCTCGACGGCGACGACCGTGACCCCGGAGAGGGGGAGTGGCTGAGTGCTCATGACCGCCCTGCCTACCGTGCCGGGGCGGTCCTTGTCACCAGGGTCCTCGTCACGTGGGGTCTCGTCGTCCGGGGCGGGCCCCCGTGGTCGGACCGCGTCACCCCCGGGCGTACCGGCGCACCGCGAGCGGGGCGAAGACGGCGACGAGGCCGAGCGACCAGAGCAGCGCGCCCGCGACCGGGTGGGCCACCGGCCAGGCCGCGTCCGCCGGGACCGGTGCGTTGCCGAACAGCTCGCGCACCGCCGTGGTGACCGCCGAGAGGGGGTTCCACTCGGAGACCGTCCGCAGCCAGGCGGGCATCCCGTCGGTCGGGATGTAAGCGTTGGAGAGCAGCGGCAGCATGAAGGCGGCGCTGCCCAGCTGCCCGGCCGCCTCCTCGCTCTTCGAGACCAGGCCGAGCAGGATGCCGACCCAGGTCGTCGCGAAGCGGAAGAGGAGCAGCAGGGCGAAGCCGCCCAGGGCCTCGGGGAGCGTGCCCTCGATCCGCCAGCCCATGGCGAGGCCGACCAGGATCAGCGGGACGGTGCCGGCCGCGCTCGCGAGCAGGTCGGCGAGGGCCTGCCCGAGGGGGACGGCGGCCCGGCTCACGGGCAGGGTCCGGAAGCGGTCCATGACGCCCCGGTGGGAGTCCTGCGCGGCCTGGAGCATGCCGGTCATCAGCCCGCCCGCCGCCGTCGCCACCAGCATGCCGGGCACCAGGAAGGCCCGGTACTCGGCCCCGGGGACGGCGAGCGCGCTGCCGAGGACGTACCCGAAGAAGAGCAGGAAGACGATCGGCATCGTCTGGGTCATGACCGTGATCGCGGGCGCGTGCCCGATCCGCCGGAGGTGGCGGCCGAGGACGGCGGTCCCGTCGTGCACGAGGGCGCTCACGCGACGAGCTCCTTCCGGTCGGTGAGGCGGAGGAACACCTCGTCGAGGGTGGGCGGGCGCAGGGAGGCGTCGACGAGGTGGACCCCGGCCGCGTCGATCTCGCGGACGATCCGGGGGAGGGTGAGCGTGGTGTCCGTGGTCACCGCGCCCACCGTGCGCCGCTCGGCGTCCAGGACCGGCGCCGAACCGGTCAGCTGGTCGAGGACGCCCGCGGCCGCTTCGAGGGACGACGGGTCGGCGACGACGACCTCGGCGTAGCTGCCGACGAGCGCCTTCAGTTCGGCCGGGGTGCCGCGCTGCGCGGCCCGCCCCTCGTCGATCAGCACGATGTCGTCGGCGAGCCGGTCGGCCTCCTCCAGGTACTGAGTGGTCAGCAGCACGGTCGTGCCCTGGTCCGCCAACTCCCGTACGGCGTCCCAGATCCCGTTGCGGCTGTGGGGGTCGAGGCCGGTCGTGGGCTCGTCGAGGAAGAGCACCCGCGGAGGCACGATCAGGCTCGCGGCCAGGTCGAGGCGGCGCCGCATGCCGCCGGAGTAGGTCCGGGCGGGCCGGCCCGCCGCCGCGGCCAGGCCGAACCGCTCCAGGAGCTCGTCGGCGCGGGAGCGCGGGGCGCGCAGGAGCCGGGCGAAGAGCCGCAGGTTCTCGGCGCCCGTGAGGTCGCCGTCGACCGAGGCGTACTGCCCGGTGACCGCGATCCGCTCGCGGACCCCCGCAGGGTCGCGCACCACGTCGCGGCCCGCGACCAGCGCGCTGCCCGCGTCGGGCGCGACCAGGGTGGTGAGGACGCGGACGGCGGTGGTCTTGCCGGCGCCGTTGGGTCCGAGGACGCCGCAGACCGTGCCCTCGGGGACGGCGAGGTCGAGGCCGCGGAGGGCGTGGACGTCGCCGTAACGCTTCCGCAGGCCTTCACTAAGTACAGCGTACGTAGTCGTCATGGCGCGACCATACCCCACTACGTACGGCGTACGTAACTAAGATGGGGGCGAGGTGATGATCCATGGCGGGCCGAGCGGCCGAACCGGAAGTGATCTGGACGCGGCCCGAGCGCACGGGACGCGGCCCGAAACCGGCCTACAGTCGGCGGGACATCGTGGACGCGGCCGTCCGCATCGCCGACGCCGACGGCATCGAGGCGGTCTCCATGCGCCGCGTCGCCGCCGAACTCGGCTGCGGCACCATGTCGCTCTACAATTACGTCCCCCGCAAGGAGGACCTGTACGAGCTGATGGTCGACGCGGTCAGCGGCGAGTACGATCTCTCCGGGGAGCCCAGCGGCGACTGGCGCGCCGACATGACCGCGATCGCCCACCAGAGCCGCGCGATCATGTACCGCCACCCCTGGCTGGCCCGGGTGATGACCACCGCCTACGGCTTCAGCCCCAACGCCCTGCGCTTCCTGGAGTGGTGCCTCGGCTGCCTCGCCCCCCTGGAGCAGCCCGCCGGGCTCAAGATGCAGCTGATCGCCATGGTCAACGGCACGGTCATGGCCACCGTCGCCAACGAGCAGGCCATCGCCGAACGGGCCCGCGGACTGCCCTGGTCCGAGGAGGAGGAGCAGGCGGTGCGCGGCGCCTACCTCATGGGGCAGATGGCGAGCGGCCGGTACCCGCACCTCGCCGCCCTGCTCGCCGAGGCCCCCGCCGCTCCCGTCGACGCGGACGAGATCTTCGCCATGACCATCGCCCGCCTCCTGGAGTCCTTCGCACCGGACGGCGGCTGAGGACGCTCAGAGGAGCATGAACTGCCCCTCCGGGCCCTCCTCCTGATGGTCGAGGACGGAGGCGGGGCGGCGGGACCGGGCCGGTGCGGGAAGGATCCCGGCCGCGGCGAGGTCCGCCCGGCCGATGCCTCCGGCCGCTCCGGCGGCCAGCGCCGCGCGCTCCGGCTCCCGGGCCCCGAGCAGCGCGAGCACCGTGACCAGGTCGAGCAGCTCCGAGGTCCACTCCTGCGGCCAGGCGGCCGGCCCGATCGCCTTCAGGGAGCCGGGCTCCGCCGGGGCCGTCCGGTGCGCGAACCACTGCTCCAGGACCCGCACCCCGCCGACCCGGTACTCCCAGGCCTCCGCCGGCACGGGGGAGATCCGGCCCCCGCCGAGAGCGAGCGTCTCGCCCTCGGAGTCGTACGCCATCGTCGTCGGCCGCGCCGGGACCGCCGCCCGCACGTAGGGCCGCCGCCCACCCGGCAGCCGGGGCCTCGTCCCGCTCAGGGCGCCGCGCACCTGCACGTCGGCGAGCTCCCGGCCGAGCGCCACGCCCGCCGCCCACACCTCCGGGTCCCCGGGCAGCGGGACGCGGCACCCGGCGGGGGAGGGGAGCGCCGCCGCCACCGTCCACGCCAGCCAGTCACGGGCGTCGACCTCCCGCCCGTACCGCTCGCCGAGGAAGTCCAGGAGACCGGGCGCGAGATTGGGCTCCCGGCCCCCGGGGCGCCGGAACAGCGGCCGGATGCGGCCCGGGCGGCCCGCCGGGGAGCGGCCCTCCGGCAGCGCCGCCGTCACCAGGAGCGCGGGACCGGCCGCCCCCGGCACGTACCCCTGCTCGACGGCGAAGAGCTGCGGCTCCCCGGCGACCCGCCACAGCTCCGGGCGGGCGGTGTCGATCAGCCGGTGGTCCGGCAGCAGCCACTGCTCGTCGAACGGCCCGTGCGCCACCCGCACCGGCTCCGGGCACGGCCCCGCCTCGCGCGCGAAGCGCGTGGTGCCGGTCCGCTGCCCGGGCAGCGCGCCCACCGCGCTCGCCGGGGTCCGCGCCCGGCTCGGCCGGAACAGCGCTTCCCGCTCGGCGCCCTCGGCGGCCACGAGCCGGTCCCAGCGGGTCCGCAGGGTGCGGGCGTCGGGGGCGACGATCCATGACCGCCCGAACCGCAGCGGGGCCACGGACCACGGCATCAGCTCGTCGAGGAGGGGCGGGGCGTCGTCCGCGCGGGGGGCTTCCGTCACGCCCCGCATGCTAACGACCGCCCTCCGTGGGCTTCCACCGTCCGTGCGCCTCCACCGTCCGCGCGTTTCGACGGCCGGTGCGTTTCTCGACGGGCGGTGGGCTTCGGGGGTCAGTGCGCTTCGACCGTGACCGTGAAGGAGAAGCGGTCGCCGCGGTAGCGGATGCGGGCCACGTCGACGACCCGGCCGTCCTCGTCGTAGGTCACGCCCGTGTAGTGGAGGATCGGGGAGAGCAGCGGGACCTGGAGCAGGGCCGCCGTCTCCGGGTCCGCGAGACGGGCCTCGACCGTGTCCGTGATGCGGCTGATCCGCACCCCGACCACGTCCCGCAGCACCTTCGTCATCGGCCAGCGCTCCAGATCGGCCGGGTCGATCGCGGCGGCGAGCTCGGGCCGCACCGCGTTCTCCGCCCAGTTGGTCGGCTCGCCGCTCTCCCCGTCGCTGCGCAGCCGCCGGTACGCCATGACCTCCGGCACGTCCGGGAAGTGCTCCGCGAGCTCCCCGGGCACCGGCTGGGTGCCGTGCCCGAGGATCGTCGTCCGCTCGCCCGACTGCTGGGCCACGATCGCGTCGATCGAGCCGAGCAGCCGGCGCGGCGTGGACCGCCGGGCGCCCGGCTCGATGAAGGTGCCGCGCCGCCGGTGCCGGCTGATCAGGCCCTCCTCCTCCAGTTCCTTGAGGGCCTGGCGCATGGTCAGCACGCTCACGCCGTAGTGGGCCGCGAGCTGCTCCTCGGTGGGCAGCCGCAGCGAGGCGTCGGACGTGCGGCCCAGTATCGAGGCGCGCAGCGACTGCGAGACCTGGTACCAGAGCGGCAGCTTGCGGTTCAGGACCAGCGAGTCGGGAGCGAAGGCGGTCACGGGTTCTCCGTACGAAGGCTACGGGCTTACGGCCGAGACATTACGGCCGGAAGTGGCGCTCAAGACCCTGCCATACGTCGTCGTATCCCTTCTGCAGGTGGTCGGCGCCCGCCGCCTGCGGGGTCGTGGTCACCGGCCAGCGGGTCTCGAACATGAACGCGAGGCCGTCGTCGATCTTCTGCGGCTTCAGCTCGGCGGCGCTGGCCCTGTCGAAGGTCTCCCGGTCGGGGCCGTGCGCGGACATCATGTTGTGCAGCGAGCCGCCGCCGGGCACGAAGCCCTCCGCTTTGGCGTCGTACGCGCCCTCGATGAGGCCCATGTACTCGCTCATCACGTTCCGGTGGAAGTACGGCGGGCGGAAGGTGTCCTCGCCGACCAGCCAGCGCGGGGCGAAGACCACGAAGTCGACGCCCGCGAGCCCCGGGGTGTCGGAGGGGGAGGTGAGGACGGTGAAGATCGACGGGTCGGGGTGGTCGTAGGAGATCGTCCCGATGACGTTGAAGCGGCGCAGGTCGTAGACGTACGGGGTGTGGTTGCCGTGCCAGGCGACGACGTCCAGCGGCGAGTGGCCGTACGTCGCCGACCAGAGGTTGCCGCAGTACTTGTTGACCACCTCGACCGGGCCCTCGACGTCCTCGTAGGCGGCGACCGGGGCGCGGAAGTCACGGGCGTTGGCGAGACCGTTCGCGCCGATCGGGCCGAGGTCCGGGAGCTGGAACGGGGCGCCGTAGTTCTCGCAGACGTACCCCCGGGCTGTCTCGTCGAGGAGCTCGACGCGGAAGCGGACGCCGCGCGGGATCAGCGCCACCTCGCCCGGGTGCGCGGCGAGCAGGCCCAGCTCGGTGCGGAGGAGGAGGCCGCCGCGCTCCGGGACGATCAGCAGCTCGCCGTCGGCGTCGCCGAAGACCCGCTCCATGGAGGCGTTGGCGTGGTAGAGGTGCACGGCCATGCCGGTGCGCTGGGTCGCGTCGCCGTTGCCGCCGAGGGTCCACAGGCCGGCCAGCCAGTCGGTGCCCGGCGCCGGCTCGGGCAGCGGGTTCCAGCGCAGCCGGTTCGGGTCGGGCACGGTCTCAGTGAAGGGGGCGCCGGTGAGGGTGCCGTTGTCGGTCCGGGTGAACGGCGGGTGCGCGGCCGAGGGACGGATCCGGTAGAGCCAGGAGCGGCGGTTGTGGGACCGCGGCTCGGTGAAGGCGCTTCCGCTGAGCTGCTCGGCATAGAGGCCGAGGGGTGCGCGCTGCGGCGAGTTACGGCCGTCCGGCAGTGCGCCGGGGACCGCCTCCGAGCTGTGCTCGTTGCCGAAACCGGTGCTGTAGGTGAGCGCCTCGGCCGTCTTCCTGGCCTGCTCCGTGGTCATCGACCGCTCCTGTCCTGAGCCCGCAAGGGAATCCTATGTATGACCGTAGGATTCCGTGTGCCCCCGCGTCAATGGCCCCACGCGGATGATCGCGTGCCCTCTCGACGGCACCGTCCCGCTGATCGCCCGATCCGGACCGGAGCGGCATCATGGACCCCGTGTCCCAGACCCGCCCCCGAACCCAGCCGGCGCTCCGCCGCGCCCCCGTGCAGCAGCGCAGTGCCGAGCGGCTGGCCCGGATCCTCGACGCCTGTGCCGAACTCCTCGACGAGACCGGTTACGAGCAGTTGAGCACCCGCGCCGTCGCCACCCGCGCCGGCGTACCCATCGGCTCCGTGTACCGCTTCTTCGGCAACAAGCGGGCCATGGTCGCCGCCCTCGCCCACCGGAACCTCGACCGGTACGCCGAGCGGGTCTCGGAGCGGCTCGCCGAGGCGCCGATCCTCGACGCGCACGGCGCCATCGACGGCGTCCTCGACGAGTTCATCGAGATGAAGCGGACCGTCCCGGGGTTCGCGCTCGTCGACTTCGGCGTGCCCGCCGCCGCTCCCGGAGAAGCCGCGGCGGGCGGCCCGGTGGGCGGCCCGGCAGGCGGTGCGACGGGCGGTGCGACAGGCGGACCGGTCGACGGCCCGGCCGAGGCCGTCGTCGAGGACCCCAACCGGCTCGTCGCCGAACGGATCTGCGCGCTCCTCGCCACCCATCTGGGCCGCGCCGCCGACGAGGAGCTGCACCGGAAGGTGCTCGTCGGCGTCGAGACCGCCGACGCCCTGGTGCGACTGGCCTTCCGCGTGGACCCCGCCGGGGACCCGGCGCTCGTCGCCGAGACGCGGTGCCTGCTCCACGCCTATCTGGCGCCCTCGCTCTCCTGACCTTCCGCAGACCCCTCCCGCCCATGCCTACCGGTCGGTAGGCTCGGCGTCACCCGACGCACCCAGGGAGACGCCATGCCCACCGCCCTGCGCATCTGCCCCCTCTGCGAAGCGACCTGCGGACTCACCCTGACGCTCGACGGGAGCCGCGTCACCGGGGCGCGCGGCGACCGCGACGACGTCTTCAGCCAGGGGTTCATCTGTCCCAAGGGCGCTTCCTTCCCCGAGATCGACGCCGACCCCGACCGGCTCCGCACCCCCATGGTCCGCAAGGACGGCAGACTCCAGGAGGTCCCCTGGGCCGAGGCGTTCGACACGATCGCCGCCCGGATCCGCCCGATCGTCGAGGAACACGGGCCGGACTCCGTGGGGATCGTCCTGGGCAACCCCAACGTGCACACGATGGCCGGCGCCCTCTACCCGCCCCTGCTGATCGGCGCGCTGCGCACCCGGAACCTCTTCACCGCCTCCACGCTCGACCAGATGCCCAAGCACGTCTCCAGCGGCCTGCTCTTCGGAGACCCGCTCGCCGTCCCCGTGCCGGACCTGGACCGCACCGACCACCTGCTGGTCCTCGGAGCCAACCCGCTGGACTCCAACGGCAGCCTGTGCACCGCCCCCGACTTCCCCGGCAGGCTCAAGGCACTGCGCCGGCGCGGCGGCACCCTCACCGTCGTCGACCCCCGACGCACCCGCACCGCCCGCCTCGCCGACCGGCACGTCGCGATCCGCCCCGGCGCCGACGCACTGCTCCTCGCCGCCCTCGTCCACACCCTCTTCGACGAGGACCTCACCGACCTCGGCCCGCTCGCCGCCCATGTGGAGGGCGTCGAGGAAGTACGGACCGCGGTACGGGAGTTCAGTCCCGAGGCGGTCGCCGCCGCCTGCGACGTGGACGCGGACACCATCCGCACCCTCGCCCGGGAGCTCGCCGCCGCGCCCACCGCCGCCGTCTACGGGCGGATGGGCAGCTCCACCGTGGCGTACGGCAGCCTCGCCAACTGGCTCGTCGACGTCCTCAACGTCCTCACCGGCAACCTCGACCGGCCCGGCGGCGCGCTCTTCCCGCTCTCCGCCACCGCGCCCGCGCCCCGCCCCGCCGGCCCCGGCAGGGGCTTCGCCCTCGGGCGCCGGCACAGCAGGGTCTCGCACCACCCCGAGGTCAAGGGCGAGTTGCCGCTCGTCGCCCTCGCCGAGGAGATCGAGACGCCGGGGGAGGGGCGCATCCGCGCGGTGATCACCGTCGCCGCCAACCCCGTCCTCTCCGCCCCCGACGGGGACCGCCTCGACGCGGCCCTCGGTTCCCTCGACCTGATGGTCGCCGTCGACCCGTACCTCAACGAGACCACCCGCCACGCCGACGTCCTGCTGCCTCCGCCGCCGCCCTCCCGGAGCGCCCACTTCGACTTCGCCTTCAACTCCTTCGCCGTCCGCGACCAGGCCCGCTACACACCGGCGGCCGTCCCCCTCGAAGCGGACCGCATGGACGAGTGCGAGATCCACGCCCGGCTGATCCTCGCTGTGTCCGAGGGGGGTCCCCCCTGCTCGAGCGAAGCCGAGAGCTTGGGGGAGCACGGCGCGCCGCCGTCCGCCGTCGACGACCTCGCCATCGACACGACCCTCGCCAAGGCCGTGACGCAGGAGCACTCCCCGGCGTACGGCGCGGATCCCGAGGAGTTCGCCGCCCGGCTCTCCGGCACCACCGGAGCCGAGCGGCGGCTCGACCTGATGCTGCGGCTCGGGCCGTACGGCCTCACCCTCGACGAGCTGAAGGCACACCCGCACGGCATCGACCTCGGCCCGCTGAAGCCGCGCCTGCCGGCGCTCCTCAAGACCCGCAGCGGACGGATCGAGCTGTTCCCGGAGCCCCTCGCCGCCGACCTGCCCCGGCTGCGGGCCGCCCTCGACGCCGTACCGGAGCCGGGGACCCTCCAGCTCGTCGGGCGCAGGCACCTGCGCTCCAACAACAGCTGGCTGCACAACACCCCGGCCCTGGGCGGAGGTTCGAACCGCTGCACCCTCCAGGTGCACCCCGAGGACGCGGAGCGGCTGCGGCTGACCGACGGCGGGGTGGCGCGCGTGAAGGGGGAGGGCGGTGAGCTGGAGGTGCCGGTGGAGGTCACCGACGGCGTGCGGCCGGGCGTCGTCAGCCTCCCGCACGGCTGGGGCCACGACCGGCCGGGCACCCGGCTCGCCGTCGCCTCCGCCCGCCCCGGCGTCAACGTCAACCAACTGCTCGACGGGTCCCGGATCGACCCCCTGTCCGGGACGGCCGTCCTGAACGGCTTCCCCGTGGAGGTGTCGCCCCTCTCCTAGCCCCACTTCTCTGACCTGGGGTTTTGCTCGTATTGCTCACGCGTCAACGTCTTGTTAAGGGCGGAAGAGGGCACCTACGGTCATCCGGACCGCCGCTCGGCGGCAGTTCAAGGGTGAACGTGAGGTGTCCTCCATGCTGACCGTCCTCGGCTTCGCCATGATCGCGACCTTCCTGGTCCTGATCATGCTCAAGAAGATGTCGCCGATCGCGGCGCTCGTACTGATTCCCGCGCTGTTCTGCGTCGCGGTCGGGCAGGGGGCCCAGCTCGGCGACTACGTCATCGAAGGCGTCGGCAAGCTGGCGCCGACCGCCGCGATGCTGATGTTCGCGATCGTCTACTTCGGCGTCATGATCGACGTCGGTCTCTTCGACCCGATCGTCCGGGGCATCCTGCGCTTCTGCAAGGCGGACCCCGTGCGGGTCGTCGTGGGCACGGCGCTGCTCGCCGCGATCGTCTCGCTGGACGGCGACGGCTCCACCACCTTCATGATCACCGTCTCGGCGATGTATCCGCTCTACAAGCGGCTCAGGATGAGCCTGGTGGTCATGACGGGTGTCGCCGCCATGGCCAACGGCGTCATGAACACCCTGCCGTGGGGCGGACCCACCGCCCGCGCCGCGACCGCGCTCAAGCTGGACGCCGCCGACATCTTCGTGCCGATGATCCCCGCGCTCGGCGTGGGCCTGCTCTTCGTCTTCGTGCTGGCGTACGTGCTCGGCCGCCGCGAGCGCAAGCGCATCGGCTACCTGACCCTCGACGAGGTCCTGGTCCCGGAGACCGACGCGGTGCTGGTCACGGCGGGCGGCGGCAAGGGCGGGGGCAAGGGCCAGGGCGGCGACAGGAAGGCGACGGCCGCCGCCGGAGAGGTCGCCGGTACGGGCGCCGACGAGAGCGACGGCTTCCAGGGGCTCGACCCGAAGCGCGCGACGCTCCGTCCCCGGCTGTACTGGTTCAACGCCGGCCTGACCGTCGCCCTGCTCGCCGCGATGATCCTCGAACTGCTGCCGATCCCGGTGCTGTTCCTCCTGGGCGCCGCCCTCGCGCTCACCGTCAACTTCCCGAAGATGACCGAGCAGAAGGAGCGGATCGCCGCCCACGCGGACAACGTCCTCAACGTCGCCGGCATGGTCTTCGCCGCCGCCGTCTTCACCGGCGTCCTCACCGGCACAGGCATGGTCAAGCACATGGCCGACTGGCTCGTCGGCGCCATCCCCGAGGGCATGGGCCCGCACATGGCCCTGGTCACCGGCGTGCTGAGCGTCCCGCTCACGTACTTCATGTCGAACGACGGCTTCTACTTCGGCGTGGTCCCGGTCCTCGCGGAGGCGGGCGCGGCCCACGGCGTGTCGTCCCTGGAGATCGCCCGCGCCTCGCTGGTCGGCCAGGCCCTGCACATGTCGAGCCCGCTGGTCCCCGCCGTGTACGTGCTGGTCGGCATGGCGAAGGTGGAGTTCGGCGACCACACCAGGTTCACGGTGAAGTGGGCCGCGCTGACCTCGCTGGTCGTGTTGGCGGCCGGGATCCTCTTCGGGATCATCTGACCCGGCCGGGCCCCGTCGCCCGTGGGCGGGGGTGAGCCGGACGGGTGGAAGTCGGAGGGTGGCGCGTCGGGTCGCCACCCTCCGTGCCCAGTTTGTGACAGATAGTCGGATTATCGCAGTAAGCGTCCGATGAGTTCACGACTGGAGGACCTCCACCATGACGACACCCCCCACCCGCGCCCTGCTCCGGGCGGCGCTCGCCACCCTGGCGCTCAGCACCGTCACCCTCGGGGGCGCCCCGGCGGCCTTCGCCGCGCCCGGCGACGACGGTGACGTCAAGGTTCACCAGGCGGCCACGAGCGACACCGACCCGGTCAACGAGCCCCGTGTCAACTGCCCCTTCAAGCTCGCCGCCCTCAACTTCGACGGCCTGTCGAGCATCACCTACTCGATCTTCCTGCAGCCGGGTCAGCCGGGCAACGGGGACCAGCCGGTGCTGGGGCCCACGGCCGTCTCCATCGACCCCGTCACCGGTAACGGGGCCACGGCGAGACCGCTCCGCCTGCCGGTCGGCATGTACAAGGTCGAGTGGACGTGGGAGGGCAAGAACGGCGCCCCGAAGTCGAAGGTCTTCAACGTCATCTCCGAATGCGACGACAACGGCAACGGCGGGAACGGCAACGGCGGGAACGGAAACGGCGGCAACGGGAACGGCGGGAACGGCAACGGCGGGAACGGCGGCGGCCACGGCCACGGCCACGGCCGGCCCCCGCACGGCCCGGTCGGCGCCGGCGGTGGCGGCAGCGCGCAGCTCGCCGCCGAGGACTCCTCCGCCTTCGGCGTCGGGGCGGCCGTCGCCGCCGGCCTCGCCGGCACGGCCGGGCTCGTCCTGATCCGCCGCTCGCGCCGCCGCGACAATGGCGCCGCGTAGGTCCCGCTTCACCCGCAGGCAGCGGCGCCTGCTCCGGCTCGCCAGGACCACGGCGATGGCCGTGGTCCTGGTGACGGGGGGTGTCTGGTGGGCCGGTGACGGGGAACCGGCCGACCCGCCGCTCGCCGCAGGCCCGGCCGCTCCCGGCCGGGCCGGGGCGGCGGCCGGAGAGCCCGCCGCCCTGGACCACAAGCCGAAGCCCCGGGCGCTCCCCAAGGCCACGCCCCGGCCGCGGCCCAAGACCACGCCCCGGCCCGCGCCCCCACCCGCCCCGCTGGCCCGATCGCGTCCCGTCACCGTCGCCGTCCCGGCCATCACCATCGAGGCCCCCGTGATCGAGCTCGGTCTCGACGCCACCGGACGGCTCGGCACGCCGCCCGTCGACAATCCTCGCGTCGCCGGCTGGTACGCCAAGGGGCCCGCCCCCGGCGAGCGCGGAACCGCCGTCGTCGTCGGCCACCGCGACACCCGCACCGGGCCCGCCGTCTTCCTCAACCTCAACTCGCTCAGCGCCGGCAACACCGTCCGGGTCGCCCGCGCCGACGGCAAGGTCGCCGTCTTCACGGTCGACCGCGTCGGGACGTACGCCAAGAACGCCTTCCCCGACAAGGAGGTGTACGGAGACACCGGGCGGCCCGAACTGCGGCTGCTCACCTGCGGCGGAGCCTTCGACCGGGGCAAGGGCTACGAGGCGAACATCGTCGTCTTCGCCCACCTCACCGAGATCGCCCAGAAGATCTGACCCCGGCGCCCGGCCCCACGGCCCTGGACCGGCCGGGCCCGCACACGAACCCACGCCCCGGTCGACGGAACCCAGCCGCTCCGTCGACCGGGGCGTGTGCCGTGCCCCGACGCTCGGGCCGTCCCGGATCCGGCGGGTTCCGGAGTCGTACGGCCGTACGGGACCGGCGTGGACAGGGTGTGGGCCGGGGCGGCACGATCGAGCGGTGCGGTGGCGCGCCGCCGACCGGGACCGGAGCGTGCGGCCCGGTGAGACCGGAGGCACTCCGGCGGGCTCTGGCGTCGGAAAACTAACAGCGCTAGTTTGGGTCGGACCACGCACGGACCACGCACGGGCGACCTGAGGAGACAGCGGATGAAGGCCCACGACGCGATGTACATCGGCGGGGAGTGGCGCCCCGCTTCCTCCACGGACACGATCCCGGTCGTCAACCCGGCCGACGAGCAGGTCATCGGCCACGTCCCCGCCGGCACCGCCGAGGACGTCGACGCCGCCGTACGCGCCGCCCGCGCCGCGCTCCCCGGCTGGGCGGCCACCCCGCCCGCCGAGCGCGCAGCCCGGATCGCCGCCCTCCGCGACGCGCTCGCCGCCCGCGCGGAGGAGATCGCCGCGACCGTCACCGCCGAGCTCGGCGCCCCGCCGCAGCTCGCCGCCGCCGTCCACGCCGGACTGCCGATCGCCGTCGCCGGCAGCTACGCCGAACTCGCCGCCACCCACCCCTTCGAGGAGAAGGTCGGCAACTCCACCGTCTACGCCGAGCCGGTCGGCGTCGTCGCCGCCATCACCCCCTGGAACTACCCGCTCCACCAGATCGTCGCCAAGGTCGCCCCGGCCCTCGCCGCCGGCTGCACCACCGTCCTCAAGCCCGCCGAGGACACCCCGCTCACCGCGCAGCTCTTCGCGGAGGCCGTCCACGAGGCCGGTCTGCCCGCCGGCGTCTTCAACCTGGTCACCGGTCTCGGCCCGGTCGCCGGGCAGGCGCTCGCGGAGCACCCCGACGTGGACCTCGTCTCCTTCACCGGCTCCACCGCGGTCGGCCGCCGCATCGGCGCCCTCGCGGGCGGCGCCGTCAAGCGGGTGGCACTCGAACTCGGCGGCAAGTCCGCGAACGTGATCCTGCCGAGCGCCGACCTGCCCAAGGCCGTGGCCGTCGGCATCGCCAACGTCATGTCCAACTCCGGCCAGACGTGCAGCGCCTGGACCCGGATGCTGATCCCCGCCGACCGGTACGAGGAGGCGGTGGCGCTCGCCGCCGAGGCCGTCGCCAAGTACGTCCCCGGCGAGCGCGTCGGCCCCCTCGTCAACGCCAAGCAGCAGGAGCGGGTCCGCGGCTACATCGAGAAGGGGATCGAGGAGGGCGCCCGGCTCGTCGCCGGCGGCCCCGAGGCCCCGCGCGAGACCGGCTACTACGTCTCCCCGACCGTCTTCGCCGACGTCACCCCCGACATGACCATCGCGCAGGAGGAGATCTTCGGCCCCGTCGTCTCGCTCCTGCGGTACGAGGACGAGGACGAGGCCCTCGCCATCGCCAACGGGACCGTCTACGGCCTCGCCGGAGCCGTCTGGGGCGAGCCCGGGGCGGCCGTCGCCTTCGCCCGCCGCATGGACACCGGCCAGGTCGACATCAACGGCGGCCGCTTCAACCCGCTGGCCCCCTTCGGCGGGTACAAGCAGTCCGGCGTCGGCCGGGAGCTCGGCGCGCACGGCCTCGCCGAGTACCTCCAGACCAAGTCCCTGCAGTTCTAGGCATCGAGGAGAGACGCGTGATCCGCGCCGCCGTCCTGCCCGCCGTCGGCTCTCCGCTGGAGATCACCGGCATCGAACTCCCCGAGCCCGGCCCCGGCCGGGTCCGGGTCCGGCTCGCCGCCGCCGGGGTCTGCCACTCCGACCTCTCCCTCTCGAACGGCACCATGCGCGTGCCCGTCCCGGCCGTCCTCGGCCACGAGGGCGCGGGCACCGTCGTCTCCGTCGGCGAGGGCGTCACCCACGTCGCCCCCGGCGACGGCGTCGTCCTCAACTGGGCGCCGTCCTGCGGCAGTTGCCACCCCTGCTCGCTGGGCGAGGTCTGGCTCTGCGTGAACGCCCTGACCGGCGCGGCGAACATCCACGCCCGCACCGAGGACGGCAGGGACCTCCACCCCGGACTCAACGTCGCCGCCTTCGCCGAGGAGACGGTCGTCGCCGCGAACTGCGTCCTGCCCGCCCCGGAGGGGGTGCCGCTCACCGACGCCGCCCTCCTCGGCTGCGCCGTCCTCACCGGCTGGGGCGCCGTCCACCACTCCGCCAGGGTCAGGGAGGGCGAGACCGTCGCCGTCTTCGGCGTCGGCGGGGTGGGCCTCGCCACGCTCCAGGCCGCCCGGATCGCGGGCGCGTCGACCGTCGTCGCCGTGGACGTCTCCCCGGAGAAGGAGGCGCTCGCGCGGGCCGCCGGAGCCACCGAGTACGTCGTCGCCTCCGAGACCACCGCCAAGGACATCCGGAAGCTGACCGGTGGCCAGGGCGTCGACGTGGCCGTCGAGTGCGTCGGCCGGGCCGTCACCATCCGGACCGCCTGGGAGTCCACCCGGCGCGGCGGCCGCACCACGGTCGTCGGCATCGGCGGCAAGGACCAGCAGGTCACCTTCAACGCCCTGGAGATCTTCCACTGGGGCCGCACCCTGGCGGGCTGCGTCTACGGCAACTCGAACCCGGCCGAGGACCTGCCGGTGCTCGCCGAGCACATCCGGGCCGGCCGTTTCGACCTCGGCGCCCTCGTCACCGAGCGGATCACCCTGGAGGGCATCCCGGGCGCCTTCGAGAACATGCTCGCGGGCAAGGGCGGCCGCGCCCTCGTCGTCTTCGACTGACGGCACGCGGAAGCCCGTACCGGCACATCGGCCGGTACGGGCTTGCGCACGTCAGAGATCCAGCACGAGGCGGGGGCCGCACGAGCGCCCCACGCAGATCATCATCGTCGCCCCCGAGGCCTTCTCGTCCTCGCCGAGGACGGAGTCGTGGTGCTCGGGAGTCCCGGCGAGCACCTTCGTCTCACAGGTGCCGCACCAGCCTTCTTCGCAGGAGTACGCCACATCCGGCACCACCTCGCGCACGGTGTCGAGCAGGGTCCGTCCGGGCTCCACGCGCAGAGTCCGCCCGGTCCGCCGCAGCTCGACCTCGAACCCGCCCTCGCCGGAGGGCCCCTCCACCGGCGCCGCACCGAACCGCTCCGTGTGCAGCGGACCCGGCCACCGGTCCTCCACCGCCCGCAGCAGCCCCTCGGGTCCGCAGCAGTACACGGCCGTGTCCGCCGGCAGCCCGGCGAGGACACCGTCCAGGTCGGGCAGCCCCGCCGTGTCCTGCGGGACGAGCGTGACCCCCGGGAGTCCGGCGAGCTCCTCGCGGTACGCCATGGACGCCAGGCTCCGGCCGCCGTACAGCAGGGACCACGAGCCCGGCGGCAGGGAGCGGACCATCGGCAGCAGCGGGGTGATGCCGATGCCGCCCGCGACGAACAGGTACCGCTCGGCGGGCACCAGCGGGAAGCGGTTGAACGGGCCGCGGACGCCGAGGACCGTGCCTTCCCCGACCGAGGCGTGGATCTCCTCGGAGCCGCCCCGCCCCGCCGGCTCCCGCAGCACCCCGAGCCGGTAGACGCTCCGGTCGGCCGGATCGCCGCAGAGCGAGTAGTGCCGGACCGCGCCCGACGGCAGCGTCACCTCCAGGTGGGCGCCCGGCTCCCAGGGCGCCAGGTCGGCGCCCGTGGCATCCGCCAGGAACAGCCCCCGTACGCCGTCCGCCTCCTCGACGACCGATCTCACCGTCAGTCGGACCGTGGACATGGCATCACCTCGACGCTCGTGACGGCGGCAGCAGCGGCTCCGGCCACACCCGGCACACCACCCCGTACAGCACGGCGGCGACCAGGAAGGAGGCCGGCAGGCTCAGGTCCACCCCGCCCGTGAGGCCGGTCAACGGGCCGGTGTACAGCGGGTTGTTGACCCAGAGGACACCCACGAAGGCGCCGGCCGCGAAGGCCGTGGCGGCCCTCGGGTTGACCCCGCCCGTGTACCAGTACCGTCCGCCGCCGCCCGTGGTGAACGTCCGCAGCGCCTCCGCGTCGTACCGGCCCCGGTGGAGCACGTACCCGACGGAGAGCACGGCCGCCCACGGGGCCACGACCGTGAGCAGCAGCGTCACGAACGCCGACATGGCGTCCATCGCGTCGTACACCACCGCCCCGAGGTACAGCACGGCCGCCGCGAGCAGCGCGACCACCGTGGTCACGGCGGCCCGCGAGGAGCGCCAGAACACCGAGTTGGCGGAGAGCCCGGCCGCGTACAGGCAGAGACCGGCCTGCGGCAGGGTGCCCGCGAAGCCGAAGACCACCACGGCCACCGCGAACCAGCCCGGCACCGCGTCCGTGAGGCCCTGCAGCCACGGCTCGTCGGGCACGGGGAAGAGCGTTGTCACGTACGCGCCGGTGAGCAGGGCCGCGAGACTGCTGAGGAACATCGAGACGCCGCTCGCCCGCACCACCCGGCCGGTGGGGGTGGTGGCCGGCATGTAGCGGGTGTAGTCGCCCTGGAACGTGGCGTACGACAGGGGCACGGTCGCGGACGCGGTCGCCGCGAGCAGCCAGGTGTCCAGGGTGCTGTCGAGCGCCAGGACCCCACCGGCGTAGCCCGCGTCGAAGCGGGGGGCGAGCACGAGGGCGGTGCCGAGCAGGACCGCCCCGCCGGTGACCGCCGTGATCCGGTACGTCCGGACCAGCGTCTCGTGCCCGCGCACGGCGACCAGCGCGACCGCCGCCGCCGTCACGAACATCGCGACGGTCAGCGCGCCCGGACCCGTCGGCGTGGACAGCAGCCGGTGGCCCGCGACCATGACGGCCGTGCCGCCCGTCCACACCGCGATCGCGAAGAAGCCGAGCGCCGTCACCACCGTGATGACGTTGCCGACGACCCTGCCCCGCACGCCGAAGTGCGCCCCGCTCGACACCGGATCGTTGGTGCCGGTGCGGACGCCGAACCGGGCGAGCGGCGCGAGCAGCGCCGTCCCGACGGCGACGCCCGCCGCGATCGCGCTCGCCGACGCCCACCAGCCGAGACCGAAGACCACGGGCAGCGCGCCGAGCACCACCGTGCCGAACGAGAACTGCGCGGAGGGCCAGATCCAGCCGAAGTCGCCCGGCGTCGAGGTGCGCTCGGCCTCGGGCACCGGCGCGACGCCGTCGTGGTCGACCGCCGCACGGGGCGGCGTCGCGGTGGACGCCGCCCCGGTCGGTGTGGTGGTCATGAGGCGCCCCCGGCAGGGTCCCCGGGACGGTCCTGGCCGGGCAGCACGTCGACCACCCGGAGGGCGGCGCAAGCCGCCCCCGAGGTGCGCTCGCCGCTGGTCAGGTCGAAGGTCGTGTGGTGCAGGGGGCAGGTGATCCGCAGCCTGTCCCCGTCGACCCTGCCGTACTTGAGCCGGCCCCCGCGGTGGGGGCAGACGGCGGCCGCGAGGACCTTGCGGCCGCCGACCTCGACCAGGACCAGGTCCTCGGTCACCTGGCGGACGGTGGGCTCGCCGGAGCCCTGCCGCCCGGCGGGCACGGCCGTCATGCGACGGTCTCCCGCGCCCGCGCGATCGCGGCTTCCTGGGCCTCGCCGACGATGTCGGAGGCCAGCCGCACGCCCGCCCAGATCTTCGCGAAGTCCGGCTCGTCGAGCGCGCGGATCGCCGTACGCATGTGGTTGGAGTGGTACGAGTCGATGTAGAGGTGCTCGGTGTAGTACGCGTCGTGGACGATCCCGAGGCGCCGCGCCGCCCGGGCGAAGCTCTGGAAGGCGTACAGGACGCTGGTCTCGAAGTAGGCGTACGCCCCCAGGAAGTACTGCGGGGACGACGCGCGGCTCGCCAGCCAGTGGAACATGTTGACGTACGCGTAGCACTCCGGCGTCGTCTCGTCGAGGTAGTCGTCGAGCTCCAGGCTCATGCCGAGCTCGGTGAGCAGGTCCCGGTAGAGCTGGGAGTGCGCCTTCTCCTCGTTGCCGCAGCCGAGTTCGTCGATGAGGACCCGGAAGACCGCCATCGCCGAGCGGTACGGCAGCCGGGGGACGACCGGGAGCAGCGACTCGGACTCGGTGAGCCCGTCGAGCGCGAACTGCCGCACGATCACCTTGAACTGGTCGAGCGTCGCGTGCTCGGCGAGGAAGGTCGCGCTCTCCGGGAGCGCGGCCTCCTCCTCGGCGAGGAACTCCTTCAGCGCCTGGAGCAGTTCGCCGGCCGAGCCGAAGCGGGGGGCGGAGGCCTCGTGGGCCCGCGCCTTCGGCAGGATCCACCGCTCCTCGATCGCGGTCATCGAGCCGTAGTCGCCGAGGTTGGGCACCCGCCGGTAGAGGGCGTGCAGCTCGCGCTGGGAGGTCGCGGCCGGGGCCGCGATCGAGTGCGCGGCCACCGGGACGGAGTCGTGGGACGAGGGCGCGCTCATGCCGCCTCCGCCTCCTCGTGCGTGGTGGGGGAGGAGATCACGCCGCGGGCGTGCAGCTCCTTCTTCACCCACCGGTACCAGTCGTCCTTGAAGACGCCGTACTTCTCGCAGACGGTGTTGATCTCCGCTTGGCGGTCCGGGGTCGGATCGACCAGCATGGCGTTGCACAGGGCGGGTTCGAGGTTGGCCAGCGGGCCGATGAAGCCCTGGATGCCGCGGGCGTCGACGAGGAGGTTCTCCCAGCCCTCGAAGACCGGGATGCCGGTGCCGGCCCCGGCCATCCTGCGGGTGAAGGCGGCGTCGCCGCTGGACTCCTTGATGCCGACGATCCCGGGGATCTCCTCGCAGATCCGGATCAGGGTCTCGAACTCGATGCGATTGCCCGACAGCGCCTCCTCGTTGTAGAGGAAGATCGGTATGTCGAGGGCCGCGCGGATCGCCCGGTAGTGCTCGACGATCTGGTCCTGCGTCACCTCGGCACCGAACGGCGTGGTGACGACGACGGCGTCCGCGCCGATCTCGGCGGCCGTGCGGGCCCGGTCGATCACCGAGGCGGTGTCGGGGAGCTGGATCCCGGCGAGCACGGGGAGGCCGTCGGCGTGCTTGACGGTGTACGTGACGACGTCCTGCCACTGCCGGGCGTCGAGCTTCCAGCCCTCGCCGGAGGTCAGGGCCGGCATGAGGCCCGTGACCTCGGCCCGGATGTGGTCCAGGAGCCGGACGACGCTCTGCTCGTCGACGGTGCCGTGCTCGTCGAGGGGGGTGATCAGCGGGACGACGGTCCCGGAGTAGGTGTCAGGCATGAGTGGGGTGCCCTTCGGAAATGGCTTCAGAGGTTGTGGGAGTCGACCGTCAGCACCAGCGAGCGCCGGTAGAGGTCCTCCAGGTACGCGGGGAACGAGGCCTCCGCGGTGGCGCCGACCGGCACGACGGGCAGGTCGGTCCTTCCGAGCAGCCGGGGGCTCGCCGTGTGCAGCGTCCCGCCCCGGCCGATGACCTGGGCGAGGAGCAGGCGCTCGTGCGTGGGCAGGCCTTCGAGCGCGGGGGTGGTGAAGGCCCGCCGCAGGTCGTCCTCGTCGTACGGGACGCGGTCGACGGCCAGGTCGGTGTGGAGGACGTCCATGAACGGGTAGTACTCGTCCTGGACCTTCCGCTCGTAGCCCCACACCAGGTCGTCGCAGCGGCCGACCTGCTCCCAGTTCATCACGACCCGGCCGGCGTCCCCGGCGGCCAGCCGGCCGGCGAAGAAGGCCTTGGCGCCGGTGCGGACGGCGTCGTCCTCGCTGTGCATGCCCATGAAGAGGGTGGCGTCGATGAACACCGTGGGGGCGTGGTCCGTCGCTTCGGGGGTGGTGTCAGGCCGCATAGCGCTCGAGCACCTTCCGCATCCGCTCCATCGCGCCGGCGAACACCTCGGGCTCGCGGGCCAGGGCCAGGCGGACGAAGCGCTCGCCCTTCTCCTTGGTGTTCCAGTAGAAGAAGGTGCCCGGCAGGACGTACACCTCCTCGTCGAAGAGGACGGCCTGGAGCTGGGTGGCGGTCAGGTGCTCCGGCCTGATGCGGAACCAGGCGACGCTGGTGCCGACGACCGGCTCCTGGAACTCCAGGATGCTGCCGTCGAGGGCGGCGCGGGCGGCTTCGCCGTTGGTCTTGATGATGTCGCGGACGGAGGAGAAGCCGTCCTCGATGGAGTCCTCGATGTACTGCGTGACCATGTTGAGGACGAACGGCGAGACGTTCAGCAGGACGCTGGTGTGGAGGTTGTAGACCTCCTCCTGGATGTCCCGGCTGGAGGTGATCATGGCGCACTTGGCGTCCTGGATCGGCCAGGTCTTGCCGGTGTCCTCCATGACCATGTAGGTGACGCCGGACTCCTCCAGGAGCTTGTAGATGTCGACGCGGCCGATGCCCTCGTCGCACAGCGCGAAGGAGGCGAAGCAGAAGTCCATCACCAGGACCTTGCCGTGGTCCACGCAGTAGCGGACGACCTCGCGGAAGCCCTCCAGCTTCTCGGCGAGCAGGGTGAAGCCGGTCGGGTTGTTCGGGTCGACCAGGTAGATCGCGTCCGCGTGGATCGCCTCGACCAGGCGCTCGTAGATGGCGTCCTTGTCGTGCAGCACCGACTCGTCGACCGGCCCGAGCGGCACCTGCATGTTGCGCAGCAGGTCGACCAGGTTGTCGAAGCAGGGCTCCACCAGCTGCACCGACATCCCGCGCTGCTTGAGGAACATGCCGGCGACCATGGTCGAGACGCTGGCGGAGTACGAGAGGAGCGTGCGGTCCATCGCCCGGGCGGTGGGCTGCTGGTGCAGGCGGAAGAAGGCGTCGACGAACTGGCGCTCGAAGTGCGCCTGCTGCTTCGTCTCCGACTCGTGCCAGAGCTCGGGGAGCCGCGAGACGATTCGCTCCTGCGAGGCGGACTGGCGCTGGTGCGTGTGGGCGTCGGCCAGGTTGAAGCGGGTCTTCAGGGCCTCGATCTCGTGCTGGGTGAGGTCGACGAAGGTGCTGACGTCTGCCTTGTCGGTCAACGACATGAAGAGCTCCTGCTGTCGATACGAAACCCGTCCGGAATTCCGGCGGCGTGAATGACTGTAGGAGCTTCGAGCGGCCTTGCGAATAACGGACGGGTCACGCAATTAATAATCACCGCGATGTTCTGTCGGAGGAAAAAAGGAACGACGGCCAGGCATTCCGCGAAAGGGAATGCCTGGCCGTCGTTCTCTTTTATCCGCCGCCGCCGGCGGCTTTTTCGGCTACTCCGTGGCGGCCCGCAGCAGGATGTCCTCGTACACCTTCGGGTCGTCCGAGGCGATCACCGGCCAGCCAATGCCGTACGCGCCCTCCCAGCCCACGTCGATGCCGGGGTTGGCGTGGTCGGAGCCGTCGGGCAGGAACAGGTGCGGGCTGCAGTTCACGCGGTCGCTCCTGGACAGCGCGGCCTGGTCGGCGAGGGTCCGGCGGGCCCGCCCGTCGTCCAGCGCCTCGGTGAGGGCGTCGACGTCGACGGCGCCCGTCTCCGCGGCCACGTCCAGGATCACCTTGCGGTGGCTGATGCAGCGCGACTCGGCCCAGAAGGCCCGGCGGAGCCCGAGGTCGAGCTGCTCCGAGGCGTTCAGGCTCTGCTCCTTCGCGGCGAGCACCGCCTCCAGGGCGGGCAGCGTCGTCGAGGGGTACAGCCAGTCCTTGGCCTGCCACAGCTGCCAGCCGGCGGCCGGCTCCAGGCTGGCCATCCGGGCGACCTCGCTGTCCGTGCCGGGGCGCGGGCTCGGGGCGTCGTTCAGCAGCTCCAGCGGGAAGGCGCGCAGGTCGAAGGAGACCTGCTCCTCCAGGCCGAGGCGGGCCCGGGTGGCGTGCAGCCGGTGGATGGCGATGTGCGCGAAGGAACACCAGATGTCGGAGAAGACGGTGACGACTCCGCGCGGCGGGGTCAGGTCGGCGGTGGTCGGGTCGGACATGGTTCTCCTCTGTTCAGGTGCGCGGGCGGAGCGGTGCTCAGCCGGCGCTGGACTCGTGGGCGTCGAGCGCCGCCTCGAGGTCGAGGTCGGCGTCCGGCAGCCAGGCGGGCAGGGACGGGATGCGGGCCATCGCCTCGAAGAGCCGGGGTACGGCGCTCTCCTCGACGGTCGGCCCGTGGGCGCTGAGCAGCCGCGCGGGACGCAGCGCGGCCAGCTCGCGCACGGGCCGCAGGAACTTCGCCTCGTCGACCAGCGCGGTCCACGGGGCTATTGCGCGGTTCAGCACCTCGAAGCCGTGGAAGAATTCTTCCTCGGAAAGGTCGGTGAAGTCCTGGCGAATTTCTTCGACGACGGTGCCGAAGCTGTCGGAGCTGTAGAGCGTTCCATCGGAATGGTCGAACACGGCGAGGGTTCCGGGTGAATCGAAGGTGGGCGGCCGGTGAAAGCTCAGCTCGCGATCGCCGACTTTCACGCGACTTCCCGGGTTCGCGGTTACTACCCGTTCCTGGGGAATGCTGAACTCCTCCGATATTCGCGTCAGTGATATCGCGTTGGTCAGCACCTTCGCGTGCGGCGCGGCATCGAGGATCCGGCCGAGTGCGCCGGTGTGGTCGCGGTCGTCGTGGGTGACGACGACCCAGCGCAGATCGGCCGGGTCGATCAGCGACCAGAGGGAGTCCAGGAAGCCCTCCCGGTCGACGGGCATGCCGGTGTCCACGAGGAGCGGCTGCCCGGACCGTACGAGGAAGGCGTTCACCGGCTGGTCGCCGAGGCCGGGGATGGGCAGGGCCGAGGGGAGGACGTGGATGTCCGGCCCGGCGGTGTAGGACGTTCTCACGATTCACCTTTCATGACGCACCGAGCGGGCCGGGGGCCCCGGGCGGAGGGCCCGGGGCGCCGGCCCCGGTCAGACGAGCTGGATGGTCAGGGAGCCGGCGATCAGCAGGGCGAGGCCCAGGGCGCGGGGCCTGGTCAGGGAGCGCTGCGGGAGCTTGAACAGGCCCTTGTGGTCGATCAGCGCGGAGGTCAGCTGCTGTCCCGTCACGGTGAGGGCGATGGTCACGGCCGCGCCGATGGTGGGGATGAGCAGGAAGGTGCCGGTGACGTACGCGGCGGCGCAGGCGCCACCGAGCCAGCCCCACCAGGGCATCTTCTTCAGCGGGGCGATCTTGGGCTTCGGGGTCTTCCGGGTCGCGTAGAGCACGAGCAGGACGACGGCGATGGTGAAGGTCGCCACGGCGAAGCTGATCACGGCGACGGTGATGGGCTCCTTCAGCTGGGCGCGCAGCTGGGCGTTGACCGCGCCCTGGACCGGCAGCACGCCGCCGGCGACGATGCCGAGGGCGAGCCAGCCGACGCGGCCGGCGCTCGACATCTTGGGGGCGCCGGGAGGGGCCGCGGCCTTCATGCCCCGGATGATCACGACGATGCCCGCGAGGACGGCGAGGGCGCCGAGGACGATGCCGACGCTCAGGTCCTTCTGCTTCAGGCCGAGGAGACCGAAGAGGTCGAGGGCGAGCGAGGCGAACATCTGGCCGGTGACGAAGAGTCCGACGGCGGCGAGGGCGCCGAGCCGTGGGAACAGCAGGATGCCGCTGGTGATGTAGAGGGGGCTGGCGAGTCCGCCGAGCAGCTGCCACCACTCCACGTCGGGCAGCTTGCCGAGCGCGCCGAGCGCGCCGGCCGCCACCGCGAGCACGACGAGCAGCGTGGTCGCGACGCCGAGCTGGATGGTCGAAGCGCCGTACGGGGTGCCGACGGCCGAGTTGAGCTGGAGGTTCACCGAGGCCTGGACGGCCAGGAGGCAGCCGACCAGCAGGGCCGCGGCGAGGAGCGCGGTGTGCATCTGGATCTCCCTGGGGCGGGATGGCGAGCGGATAAGTGGACACTGAGTCCGTTTAGCATGCCATGCAACATGGCAAACGGACAAGGTGTCCACTTAGCCCCGGGGGAAGTAAGGTCTGGTCCATGAGCGACGACGAGCAGCGAGGTCGTGGAGCCGCCTCCGTGCACCGGGTCGGCGGACTCCTCGGCGATCTTCAGGCGGCGGAGGAGCAGCCGGTCGCCCCGCGCAGACGCGCGGACGCGGAGCGCAACCGCGCCCAGATCCTGGCGGCGGCCGAGCAGCTCTTCGCCGAACAGGACCCGCGATCGGTCACCATGGACCGGATCGCCAAGGCGGCGGGCGTCGGCCGCGCCACGCTGTACCGCAGCTTCCCCGATCCGTCCTCGGTCGCCGTGGCGCTGCTCGACGAGCACGAGCGCCGGCTGCAGGGGCAGCTCATCTACGGGCCACCGCCGCTCGGACCCGGCGCACCGGCCGGGGAGCGGCTCGCGGCGTTCTATCTGGCGATGCTCGATCTGCTCGAACGGCACCTGCCGCTGGCGCTGGGGGCGGAGACCGGCCCCGCGCGCTTCCGGACGGGCGCGTACGGCTTCTGGCGCGTCCACGTGCGCACCCTGCTGGTCGACCACGGGGTCGAGGACCCGGATCCGCTGATCGACATCGCGCTCAGTCCGCTGTCGCCCGAACTCTTCCAGTTCCAGCGGCACCAGCTCGGCCTGTCGGCCGAGCGCATCGGACGTGCGCTGACGGTCTTCGCCCGTCGTCTCCTTGAGTCAGGAGGCGGTCGCTGACCTGTCCTGCGAGGGCGCCTTCGACGGCGCCGGGGCTGCCGGGGCCGCCGGGTGGACGAGCCCCGGCAGGATCAGCTCCCAGATGCGGCGGAGGCGTTCCTCGGCCGGGTCGTGCAGGGCGCCGCTCTCCGCGGGCCAGAACTCGTGGGCCGGGGCGGTCGGGCGGCGCATCTCCAGCTCGACCCCGGTGATCACGTAGCCGATCAGCGCCGCGACCGCCGTCGCGTCCACGCCCGGCCGCAGGGCCTTCTCCGCCACCGCGTACCGCGCGAGACGGCCCACCTCGCGCCGCCAGGGGCATTCCTGCCCGGGCCCGGGGTCGGCCGACTGCAGTTCGCGGGCGAGGCGCTCCCCGGCCCGCGCCACGGGGTCGGTTTCGAAGAGCCGGATCAGCGCGTGCGTGGTGATCACCAGCTTGTCGATCGCGGTGCCGCCCACCCCTTCCATGGACAAGCAGGCCGACTCGACCGTGATCCGGGTGACCGCGCGGGCCCGCCCGCGCACCGCGGTCGCCAGATCCGACTTGGTCGCGAAGTGGAAGACCAGGGCGCCGGTGGTCAGCCGGGCCTCGCCGGCGATCCGGGCGAGGGACGCCCGCTCGTAACCCACTCTGTCGAACACCCGCGCGGCCGACGACAGGATTTCCTGTCTCGTCCGCTCCGCCCGCTGCTGAATCGCCATGAGCTCCCCCGTGGGCTTTCGAGAAGGTGCCGGAGCGTTGTGTTCCGTCCTGCGCCTGTGACCGCTTCGAAACTATCCGGCCGGGGAGCGGCGAAACGTGGCCTGTCGTCCGCGCGGCTGAATCTGGGGGCTTGACGCTCGCTTTCACCCCAGGTCGCGGACGCCCACCCCGCACGGGCGTCCCGCGAAGTGACCGGAACCGGAGGTATGGCCTGTCAGGTGGATTCAGCCGTTCCGGCGGGCACGGTGGCCCGCGCCCGGGAGCGGGATACGGCCACGCCCGCGAGGCACAGCGCACCCCCGGCGAGCGTGAGCAGACCCGGCAGCTCGCCCAGGAACACCCACGCGAGGAGCACGACGAGCGCGGGCACCGCGTACGTCGTCGCGCCCATCCGGCCCGCGGTCGTACGGGCGAGGGCGTAGGCCCAGGTCGTGAACGCGAGCGCGGTCGGGAACACCCCCAGGTAGACCATGTTCAGGGTCGCCGACAGCGGGGCCCGGCCCGCCTCCTCCACCAGCTGCCCGGCGAAGGGCAGACAGGCCGCCGCCCCCACCAGGCACCCGAAGGTCGTCACCTGGAGCGCGCTGCCGTGCGCCAGCGCCGGCTTCTGGGACACGACCCCGCCCGCGTACGCCACCGCCGCGAGCAGGCAGAGGACCACCCCGAGCACGGAGGCGTGCCCGCCGGAGCCGCCGCCGGACATGGACAGGCCGACGGTCACCGCCCCCGCGAAGGAGACCGCCATGCCCGCGAGCAGCCGGGGCGGCAGCGACTCCTTGAGGAACCGCGCGCCGAGCAGGGCGATCAGGATCGGCCCTATGTTCACCACCATCGCCGCCGTGCCCGCGTCGACCTCCTGCTCGCCCCAGTTCAGGACCACCATGTACGCCCCGAACCAGAGCAGCCCCGAGGTCACGATCCCCGGCCAGGCGGCCCGCGGCGGCAGCCCCTCCCGCCGCACCAGGAGCACGGCCCCGAGGACCAGCGCCCCGGCGAGCAGCCGGCCGAGCGCGAGCGCGCCGGGGGAGTAGGCCGCCCCGGCGCTGCGGATGGAGACGAAGGCGGAGGCCCACAGGACCACGGTGACACCGGCGGCGGCGAGCGCGAGCCGGGAGGATTGCTTCTGCATGCCCCGACGGTAGGCGGCGAACCGTTCGGCGCTCACCGCAATATCGAGCGGGCGGTACGGGACGGAGACGCGGCTCGTCGCCCCGCCCCGCCCCGCCCCGCCCCGCCCCGCTCAGCGCAGCGCCGTCGCCGGGATGCCGAGGCCGGTCCGCAGGGCGGTCTCGCCCTCCGCCGTCACCTTCACCGCCCGCTCGGACCCGATCCGCACGCACCATCCGGCGTCGAGCGCGTGCCGGCACAGCGCGGCGCCCGCGAGCCCCGCGAGGTGCGGGCGGCGCTCGGTCCAGTCGAGGCAGCCGCGAGCGACGGGCCGCCGCCCCTTCCGTACGAGGGGGATGCCCTGCTCGTCGAACCAGGCCAGGCCCCGGTCCGTGAGCGCGAACCCGGTGTCCTGGCGCAGCAGCCCGCGCTCCGTCATCGCGTCGGCGATCGCGATGCCGAGCCGTCCCGCGAGGTGGTCGTAGCAGGTCCGGCCGCGCGCCATCGCCCGCCCGGCGCTCGCGGCGCGCAGCGAGCGCGGCGGCGCGGGCGCCTCGGGCTCGGATCGGGCGGCCAGGTCCTCCACGAGGTGGGCGATCCCGGGATCGGCGAGGCGCACGTACCGGTGTCTGCCCTGCCGTTCCTCCGCGAGCACCCCGCCCGCCACCAGCTTCCCCAGGTGCTCGCTGGCGGTGGACGGCGCCACCCCGGCGTGCCGGGCGAGCTCCCCGGCGGTCCAGGCCCGCCCGTCGAGCAGGGCGAGCAGGAACGCGGCGCGGCTCTCGTCCGCGAAGAGCGCCGCGAGCGCGGCGAGATCACTGGCTGCCATGGGGCAAGCCTGCCGCACTCACGCTTCGGCGCCGGCCGAACCGTCGGGCGCGGTGGCGGACCGGCGGGCCGGGACCGCCTCGTACTGCAGCCGCAGACCGTCGAGCAGCGCCCGCAGGCCCGTCTCGAACGCCCCCTCGTCGACCTTCTGGCGGCGCTCCGCGAGGAGGTGGGCCTGGCCGAGGTGGGGGTAGTCGGCCGGGTCGTAGGCCGTCTCGTCGTCGACGAAGCCACTGGCGAAGGAGCCGAGGGCGGAGCCGGTGACGAAGTACCGCATCAGCGCGCCGATGGAGGTGGCCTGGGCCGGGGGCCAGCCCGCCCGGACCATGGCGCCGAAGACGGCGTCGGCGACCTTCAGGCCCGCCGGGCGACGGCCCGGCCCCTGGGCCAGGACGGGGACGATGTGCGGGTGGTCGGCGAGGGCGGCGCGGTAGGAGACCGCCCAGTCGTGCAGCGCCGTCCGCCAGTCCCGGCCGTCGTCCGCCGCGAACATCGACAGGTCGATCTTCGCGCTCACCGCGTCCGCGACCGCGTCGAGGATCTCGTCCTTCGTGCGGAAGTGGTTGTAGAGCGAGGGCCCGCTCACGCCGAGTTCGGCGGCGAGCCGCCGGGTGGAGAGCGCCGCGAGGCCCTCCGCGTCCACGAGCGCGCCCGCCGTCTCGACGATGCGTTCTCGGCTGAGCAGGGGCTTGCGCGGTCGGGCCATGGCGCACATAGTAGGCCCGCACCAGAAAAACTAGCAGTGGTAATTAAGTGGCCGAGTGGGGTGGCACCGCATGAATCTGGAACTGAGCGAGGAGCAGGAGGCCGTACGGCGGCTCGCCGAGGACTTCGTCGCGCGTGAGGTCACCCCGCACGCCGTCGCGTGGGACCGCGCCGAGCAGGTGGACCGCGCCGTCGTGAAGAAGCTCGGCGCCGTCGGCTTCCTCGGGCTCACGATCCCGGAGGAGTACGGCGGTTCGGGCGGCGACCACCTCGCGTACTGCCTCGTCACCGAGGAGCTGGGGCGCGGGGACTCCTCCGTGCGCGGCATCGTCTCCGTCTCCCTCGGCCTGGTCGCCAAGACGATCGCCTCCTGGGGCACCGAGGAGCAGAAGCGGGAGTGGCTGCCCCGGCTCGCCACCGGCGAGGCGCTCGGCTGCTTCGGCCTCACCGAGCCGGGCACCGGCTCCGACGCCGGGAACCTGGCCACCCGCGCCGTGCGGGACGGCGACGCGTACGTCGTCAACGGCAGCAAGATGTTCATCACCAACGGCACCTGGGCCGACGTCGTGCTGCTTTTCGCCCGCACGAACGACGCGCCCGGCCACAAGGGCGTCTCCGCCTTCCTCGTCCCCGCCGACACCCCCGGCCTCACCCGCCGCCCCGTCCACGGCAAGCTCGGCCTGCGCGGCCAGGCCACCGCCGAACTCGTCCTGGAGGACGTCCGCGTCCCGGCGGACGCCATGCTCGGCCCCGAGGGCAAGGGCTTCGCCGTCGCCATGTCCGCCCTCGCCAAGGGGCGCATGTCGGTCGCCGCCGGCTGCGTCGGCATCGCGCAGGCCGCACTCGACGCGGCCGTCCGGTACGCCGGGGAGCGCGAGCAGTTCGGAAAGCCCATCGCCTCGTACCAGCTGGTCCAGGAGCTCCTCAGCGACATCGCCGTCGACGTGGACGCCGCCCGGCTGCTCACCTGGCGGGTCGCCGACCTGATCGACCGGGGCCGGGACTTCGCCACCGCCGCCTCCAAGGCCAAGCTGTACGCCTCCGAGGCCGCCGTCCGCGCCGCGAACAACGCCCTCCAGGTCTTCGGCGGCTACGGCTACATCGACGAGTACCCGGTCGGGAAGCTGGTGCGCGACGCCCGCGTCATGACCCTCTACGAGGGCACCAGCCAGATCCAGAAACTCATCATCGGCCGGGCGCTGACGGGGGTCTCGGCCTTCTGAGTACGTCGCTGAGTACGCGGACGGATGTGGCGCCGGCCACATCCGTCCGATGCTGTGCGGCATGAGCGACACACCGGTCAAGCAGCAGAACACCGCCGCCTACTACATGCAGGCCGTCATCTCCTTCGGGATCGCGATCGCCGCCGTGGCCGTCGGGATCTACCAGCTCGACGCCAGCGGCTGGGTGCGGGCCTTCCTCGCGATCTCGGTCCTCTACCTCACGACCTCGGCCTTCACCCTCGCCAAGGTCGTCCGCGACCGCCAGGAGGCCGGCCAGATCGTCAGCCGGGTCGACCAGGCCCGCCTGGAGAAGCTCCTCGCCGAGCACGACCCCTTCCAGAAGCTCTAAGCGCTTGCTCACCCTCGTTGTATGGTGTTCGTCCTGACGGGGACCGAGAAGGAGTGTGGGATGAGCGCGGCGGAGGAGACGCCCGGGGGCGAGGACATGCCCTGGGACGAGGTCACGCCCGAGGCGGCCCGGCGGCTGCTCGTGGCCGCCGTCGAGGCGTTCGCCGAGCGCGGCTACCACGCCACCACCACCCGGGACATCGCGGGCCGCGCCGGGATGAGCCCCGCCGCGCTCTACATCCACTACAAGACCAAGGAAGAGCTGCTCCACCGGATCAGCCGCATCGGCCACGACAAGGCCCTGGAGATCCTCCGGGCCGCGGCCGACGGCGACGGCACCGCCGCCGAGCGGCTCGCCGACGCCGTCCGCTCCTTCGTCCGCTGGCACGCCGAGCGCCACACGACCGCGCGGGTCGTCCAGTACGAGCTCGACGCGCTCGGCCCCGAGCACCGCGCCGAGATCATCGAGCTGCGTCGCGAGTCCGACGCCACCGTCCGCCGGATCCTCGAAGAGGGCGCGGCGGCGGGCGAGTTCGACGTGCTCGACGTCTCCGGCACCGCGGTCGCCGTGCTCTCCCTCTGCATCGACGTCTCGCGCTGGTTCAACACGCAGGGCCGCCGGACGGCCGACGAGATCGGCGTGCTCTACGCCGACCTCGTCCTCAGGATGGTCGGCGTTCAGAAGTAGTAGCGGGAGACCGACTCGGCCACGCAGACCGGCTTCTCGGAGCCCTCGCGCTCCACGGTCACCGCCGCCGTCACCTGCACGCCGCCGCCCGCCTCCTCGACCTTCGTCAGGACCGCGGTGGCGCGCAGGCGCGAGCCGACCGGGACCGGGGCGGGGAAGCGCACCTTCTCCGTCCCGTAGTTGAGGCCCATCTTCATGCCCTCCACCCGCAGGATCTGCGGGACGAACAGCGGCAGGAGGGACAGCGTCAGGTAGCCGTGCGCGATCGTCGTGCCGAAGGGACCGGTCTTGGCGCGCTCCGGGTCCACGTGGATCCACTGGTGGTCCCCGGTCGCCTCCGCGAACAGGTCGATCCGCTTCTGGTCGACCTCCAGCCAGTCGCTGTGCCCCAGCTGCTCGCCCACTCCCGCGCGGAGCTCCTCGGCGGAGGTGAAGATCCTCGGCTCGGCCATGTGTTCTCGTCCCTTCTCGTACGGCATACCCGCTGGTCGGTATCTAAGCGCTTGCTCAGCATGTGGGGTGCGGGGGCCGCTGTCAACGGTCGCCGTCGGCGCACCAGTAGGGTTCCCCGAGTGCCGCATATTCCAGAGAAGCTCCATGAACTCACCGTCGGCCAGCTCTCCGCCCGCAGCGGGGCCGCCGTCTCCGCCCTGCACTTCTACGAGGCGAAAGGGCTCATCAGGAGCCGCCGCACCAGCGGAAACCAGCGCCGCTACGGCCGCGACACGCTCCGCAGGGTCGCCTTCGTCCGGGCCGCGCAGCGGGTCGGGATCCCCCTGGCCACCATTCGGGAGGCGCTGGCCCAGCTCCCCGAGGAGCGCACGCCCACGAACGAGGACTGGGCCCGGCTCTCCGAGGCCTGGCGCACCGAACTCGACGAGCGCATCAAGCAGCTCGGCCGGCTCCGCGACCATCTGACGGACTGCATCGGCTGCGGCTGTCTCTCCCTGGAGACGTGCGTCCTGTCCAACCCCGACGACCGCTTCGGCGAGCGGATGGCGGGCTCCCGCCTCCTCCCGGTACGGCGAGGGCCGGGCGACACGGCCTAGGTGTGCTGTCCGGCGGATTCGGGGCCGGACAGGCCCTGGGGGGTGCCGCCGAAGCGTCAGGCCCGCATCAGGGGCGGGGCGGGGGTGACGGCTGCTGGGCAGGAGTGGGCGGTCTTGTCGGACCGGGGGCGATGCCGCGCCATCGCTTGAGGCGGTGGAAGCACCGTTCCACGGCGTTGCGGCGTCAGAGGGTCCGGTCGAGCCAGTCGTACATGTGCTGGTGGAGGGTCGAGCGGCCGCCGTAGCCGCAGTGTTCGCCCGCTCCCTCCGCCTCGGACAGGGTGACCAGGGTGCTCGGGCTCCGCAACTCCCGGTGCAGCCGGGCGGGTTCGCCCTTGAAGACGAAGTCGTTGTCCGGGTCGAAGACGAGCGCCGGGGTGGTGATGCGCCGGGCGACGCCGTCCAGGGTGTACGGACGTGAGCGGCGTACGTAGTCGGGGATCGAGTCGGCCCCGAAGGTCCACACGCCGTTGCGCAGCGCCCAGCGCAGGGACGTGTTGCCCGCCAGGGCGAGCGACAGCACGTGCTCGACCTCCTCGTCGCGGCCGTCGGCGGTCCACTGCAACAGCCATGCGGGGAGGAGGCGGGTGGTGGCGTCGTAGTAGCTGTAGATGCCGCCGTCGAGGACGAGGGCCGCCGCCCGGTGTTCGAAGGCGGCGGCGCGGGCCACCAGATGGCCGCCGAAGCTGTAGCCGTGCAGCGCGATGCGGTCGGGGTCGATCTCGGGCCGGGTGAGGGCGAAGTCCATCACGGGGGTGAGGACCGCCTCCCAGTCGGGCCGGAAGAACAGGCGCTGGTCGCGCAGGGCGGCGCCCTGGCCGGGACCGTCGTAGGCCAGGCAGTTGTAGCCGCGGCGCAGTGCGGCCGCGGCGACGGCGAAGTAGGCCTCTTCGAGGATCGAGTCGAAGCCACTGGTGAAGATCACGGTTGGGCGCGGGGTGCCGGAGTCGTCGACGAGGAACAGGTAGCCGGGCAACGTGGTGTGTTCGTACGGGATCGCGACCGGCTCGACAGGAGTGTCCAGGAGCGATGCGGCGCCGGCGAACGTGCCGCGCGCCAGGGACGAGAGCTCCTTGGCGCGGTCGTCACCGAACGGATCGTCACGCAGGTAGAACTCGGCGGTGCGGTAGTAGTTCGACGCCCGGAGGAGGGCTTCGCGGGCGCTGACGCGGTGCCCCGCGGCCAGTGCCGCGTCGCCCAGGGCGTGGACGCGGGCGGCGGTGGCGCGCCACTGCTCGTACCAGGCGTCCTCGTCGCCGTCGGGGATGGCGCGCGCGGTGACGACGACCTCGCCGAGGTCGGCGCCGCCGTAGGGGGCGAAGCAGGCGGTGCGCAGGGTCTCGAAGGCGAAGGACTCGTCATGGAAGAGGAACTTCACGGCAGGTGCCCCCAGGGCATATGGGCGAGACGGACCCGTTCCGTCTCGGCTTCCGCGACCGTACTCCCCGTCTTAGGCGAGACGCAACCGTTCCGTCTCGATATGCTGGAGGCATGAGCCGACCACCCACCGCCCGTCCCGCCGGCGGCCCCGTCCTCCAGGACACGGTCACCGACGCCCTCCGCACCGCCTTCTTCGAGGAACTCGCCGAAGTGGGGTACGGGAAGCTGTCCCTGGAAGCCGTCGCCCGCCGCGCGGGCACGGGCAAGGCCGCCATCTACCGGCGCTGGCCGTCCAAGGAGGCCATGACCGTCGACCTCGTCGTGCAGGTCTCGGTCACCGCCGCCGACACGCCCGACACCGGCAGCCTGCGCGGCGACGTGCTGGCCTACCTGACCGAGACCGACCAGGCGCTGCGGCACCCGCTGGTCTCCCGGATCCTCCCCGATCTGCTCGCCGCCCGCTCCTACCACCCCGGCATCGCCACCACGCTCGGCGAGCGGATCGGCGAGGGCCGCCGCGCCAAGGTCGGCGCCCTCCTCGAACGGGCCGTCAAGCGCGGTGAACTGCCCGCCGAGACGGACCCGGACCTGTGCCTCGACTTCCTGGCGGGCCCGCTGTACTGGGCCACCACCGTGCGCCGGGCACCCGCCGACCCCGCCCTCCTCGCCCGCATGGCCGACAAGGTGGTCGCCGCCCTCGCCGCCTAGGGGGTGTCGTCAGAGCGATCCCGGGTTGTGGATCATGGAGGGGTGACACGGCGCCGTGGCGTCACCCCCACCACCCCGGAACGCAAGGACCGGATCGCCGACCGGGGCCGCGAAGGCGACCGCGGCGGCCGCCCGCCGTGCCCACCACGGGGCGCGGGGGCGTCTCGTTCGAGGGGCCCTCACGCCGCCGAGGCCAGCGGGCGCCGGCGGTCGCCGCGGGCCCGGGCCAGCGCCCCCGACGTCAGGGCCGCGCGCGGGACGCCCACCCCGCAGTCCCCGCACACCGGGCCGAGCCCCGGCCCCGCCCATTCGATCCGCGGCCCCGCGCACACCGGGCACGCCTCGCCCGGTCCCCGCTCCAGGGCGCCGATCAGCCGCCGCAGCACCTCCGGCAGCGGGTCCGAGGGGTGCACCGCCGGGTCCTCGCAGCGGACCACGCCGTTCCCGCCCCAGACCCGCCGGTGCCAGTCGTCGAGCGCGCCGAGCCCGCGCAGCCCCTCCTGCTTCTCGCGCCGCCGCCGGGCGGCGAACCGCTCCTCGTACGCGAGCCACACGGCCCGCGCCTCCTCCAGTTCGTCGAGCGCGGCCACGAGCCGCCCCGGGTCGAGCTCCCGGTCCTCGGGACCGAACCTGTGCCTGCGGCACAGATGGTCCCAGGTCGCGCGGTGCCCGTAGGGCGCGAACCTCTCCAGACACTTGCGCAGCGAGTACCTGCGCAGCGCCGTGTCGCACCCCGGATCGCGCACCTGTCTCGCGAGACTCCGGAAACCGGCCATCCCTCGCCACCTCCGTCGCTGGTCCTTCGGCGATATCAGAGGGACGAACGGGAGCCCCGCCGTGTTCCATCGAAATTCCGATGGGAGCCATCAGTGGGGCGGAAGGGACGGTTCACCGGCCCGTCCGGGACGCCGAGACCACCACCCGGGCCAGCTCGGGACGGCGGATGTCGTCGTGCGAGCGGACCACCTCGGCCGCGTCCACGCTCACGCACCCCGAGCCCGGCACCCCTTCGCGCAGGACCTCCGCGAGGGTCCGCTCCACCGTCCCCGGCACCGCCTGCACGCCGTCGTGCCCGATCGCGCCCCAGCGCGGGTCGTCCGTGCCGAGCAGCCCCGCCGCGGCGCCGGCCAGCGACTCGGAGTCGTTCGCGACCCGGGACGCCAGCGGGTACATCACCCCGAGCGCCGTGTCGTGCCGCGAGTAGCAGGCGACCACCGGCCCCCGCACCCGGTGCTGGAGGTCCCGCAGCGAGCCGGACCGCCCCGGGGCGTGCGGCAGCCGCGCCGCGAACGCGTAGTGCGAGAAGGCGCCCTGAAGGAGCGTCACGGAGGCGACCGGCCGGGCCCCGGCGGGCAGCCCCCGCAGCGCGTACGCGACGAGCCGGGCGCCCATGCTGTGGCCCACGAGGTGGACCCGGAGTCCGGGGGCGGTCCGCGCGACCTCGCCGAGCAGTGCTCCGAGCCCGTGCTCGCCGACCTGCCCGGCCCGCTTCTTCATCACGTAGTACGTGGCCTGCCGCAGCGCCTCCTTGGCTCCCTTCCAGTACCGCTTCAGCCCCTCGCCGAAGAAGCCCTCCGGCGGGACGGGACCGGTGCCCCCGAGCGCCCCGGTGAACAGGGCGCACACCGCGACCGGGTCCGCGAACAGGAACGCGGGCACCGGCTCCCGGGCGGCCACGGACTCCGCGTCCACGTCCGTCAGTTCCCGCAGCAGCGCCCCGAACTCGGCGAACGCCGCCTCCTCGGGCGGCGCGGCGGCGAGGAGTTCCGTGAGCCGCCCGATGACCGGCTCCTTCTCCGGGAGGACCGTCACGAGTGCCCGGTAGTCGGGCACCGGCTCGTCCGAGAACATCATCGAGGGCCAGATCACCCCCGCGTACCCCGCCTCCACCCCGGGCGCGAGCAGCCCGGGGAAGGGGGCGAAGAAGTCGGAGCACAGGCGGGTGGCGCCGGACGGCGAGCTGTTCCACCCGTGTGCGAAGACCACCAGGTCGCCGACCCCCCGGCGCGCCAGCGCGGCCAGTTCCGAGGCCTGGCCCGGTGGACCGTCGCCGTCCTTGTCGAAGGTGATCTCCCGGTACGGCTCCACACTCATCCCGGTCACGGCCAGACCGTCCCTCCACGTCGAGGGGGCCGCAGCGCCGAGTGCGCCCCGTGCGCGGGCGGCGGCTCCTCGGCCAGCATGCCCGCGTACGGCCCCACCCAGACGTGCGAACGGGGGTCGGCGCGGAACCCGTACCGCACGGGGCTCCCCCCTCTCAGCGGTACAGCAGGTACTCCTCGCGCACCGCCCGGAAGGCCTTCAGGTCCGCTTCCCAGGCACCGACGACCTCGTCCACGCCCGCGCCCGCGTCGATCAGGGTCCGCACCCGGGTCGAGCCCGTCAGCCTGTCGATCCAGTGGTCCGCCCGCCAGGCGAAGCCGGACCAGGAGGCGCGGGCCGTGACCAGGAGTCCGATGCCCGTCCGTACCGGGTCGAAGGACTGCCGGTCGTGGACGTGCAGCTGCACCCCGCCCACCGTCCTCCCCTGGAACTTGGAGAAGGTCGGGGCGAAGTACGCCTCGCGGAACCGGACCCCGGGCAGACCGAGGGCGTTCGCCGCCTCCGCCCACCGCCGGTCGATCCCCTCGGCGCCGAGGAGCTCGAAGGGACGGGTGGTGCCCCGGCCCTCGGAGAGGTTCGTGCCCTCGAAGAGGCACGTGCCGGAGTAGACGAGCGCGGTCTCCGGCGTCGGCATGTTCGGGCTGGGCGGCACCCACGGCAGTCCGGTCGCGTCGAAGAACTCCGTCCGCCGCCACCCCGTCATCCGCACGGTCTCCAGGGCGACGGGC
Organism: Streptomyces sp. NPDC006197; assembly: GCF_040613865.1. Taxonomy (NCBI): domain Bacteria; kingdom Bacillati; phylum Actinomycetota; class Actinomycetes; order Kitasatosporales; family Streptomycetaceae; genus Streptomyces; species Streptomyces sp. NPDC006197. The sequence continues at coordinate 70,420 of NZ_JBEXSZ010000023.1, forward strand.
GCGGCCAGGAACTCGCCGTCGAAGAGCCTCGCCAGCTCCCCCACCGTCATGCCGTGCGCCTGCGCGATCGGCTCCCGTCCGACGAAGGTGGCGAAGGCCCGGTCCAGGACGGGGCCGAGCGCCGCCCGTCCGGTCACCGGGTTCGGCCGGTCCAGGACCACGAACCGCTTCCCGGCGAGGGCGGCGGCCGCCATGCAGTCGTACAGCGTCCAGATGTACGTGTAGAAGCGGGCGCCGACGTCCTGGATGTCGAAGACGACGGTGTCCACCCCGGAGGCGGTGAAGACGTCCGCCAGCGGCCGCCCGCTCTTCAGGTACGTGTCGTAGACGGGCAGACCGGTCGCCGGATCGTCGTACCGCCCCTCGGAGCCGCCCGCCTGGGCGGTGCCCCGGAAGCCGTGCTCGGGGCCGAAGACGGCGACCAGGTCCACCCGCTCGTCGGCGTGCATCACGTCCACGACGTGGCGGGCGTCCGGGGTGACGCCGGTCGGGTTGGTGACGACGCCGACCCGTTCGCCCGCGAGGAGCGCGTATCCGTCGGCCGCGAGCCGCTCGAAGCCGGTCCGCACGCGGCCGTGACCGGAGGCGGGGACTCCCGAGGCCGGGGGCGGGGTTGCCGCCACCGCCCCGAGGGCGCCTCCGGCGGCCAGCAGACTCCGACGCGACAGGCTCATGCGGGACCTCCTCGCCAGTGACAAGGGCACGCACGCTAGCGCTCCTGACCGCCCGGGGGAACGAGGCGTGCGGAACGGGTCTTCCGCCACTCCATACCGACTGGTTAGTCTGTCCCGGTCGTCACAGCGCGTCGTCACAGCCGAGAGGTGGGTCCATGACCACGGACACGAACGAGCTCCAGGGCGCCGGTGTCGTCGTCACCGGCGCGGGCGGCGGCATCGGCGCCGCCCTCGCCCGCCGCTTCGCGGCCGAGGGCGCCCGCGTCGTCGTCAACGACCTCGACCCCGGGCGCACCAAGGCGATGGCCGAGGAGATCGGCGCCGTCCCCGTCCCGGGCGACGCCTCCGCCGTCGTCGACGAGGCCCGCGAGGCCCTCGGCGGCACCGTCGACGTCTGGTGCGCCAACGCCGGACTCTCCTCGCCCGGCGACGCCTTCGCCGACGAGGACGTCTGGGCCGCCGCCTGGGACGTCAACGTCATGGCCCACGTCCGCGCGGCCCGCGCCCTCCTCCCGGAGTGGCTGGAGCGCGGCCACGGCCGCTTCGTCTCCACCGTCTCCGCCGCCGGACTGCTCACCATGATCGGCGCGGCGCCGTACAGCGTCTCCAAGCACGGCGCGTACGCCTTCGCCGAATGGCTCTCCCTCACCTACCGCCACCGCGGCCTGAAGGTCCACGCGATCTGCCCGCAGGGCGTCCGTACGGACATGCTCACCGCCGCCGGATCCGCCGGCGAACTCGTCCTCGCCCCCACCGCCATCGAGCCCGAGGACGTCGCCGACGCCCTCCTCGACGCCATCGCCGCCGACCGCTTCCTCGTCCTGCCCCACCCCGAGGTCGCCGGCTACTACCGCAACCGCGCCACCGACCCCGAGCGGTGGCTCGGCACGATGAACCACGTCCAGCGGACCTGGGAGACGGGCGCCCGTCGGCCGTAGTCCCGGCGGATGGGAAGATCTAGCGGCGGGAACGCGTTCCCGTGACCGAAAACGATCATCGAGGAAGGCGGCGGAGCATGGCCAGGACGACGGAAGGGAGCGGCGTCCCCGTCCCCCAGAGGCTCCTCGCCGCCGCCACCCGGCTCTTCGCCGAGCGGGGCTACGACCGCACCTCCGTTCAGGAGATCGTCGAGGCGGCCGGGGTCACCAAGGGCGCGCTCTACCACTACTTCGGCTCCAAGGAGGACCTCCTCCAGGAGGTCTACTCCCGCGTCCTGCGCCTCCAGCAGGAGCGGCTCGACGCCTACGCGGACGCCGACGCTCCCGTCGAGGACCGGCTGCGCGACGCCGCCGCGGACGTCGTCGTCACCACCATCGAGAACCTCGACGACGCGTCCATCTTCTTCCGCTCCATGCACCACCTGAGCCCGGAGAAGCACAAGCAGGTGCGGGCCGAGCGGCGCCGCTACCACGAGCGCTTCCGGGCCCTGATCGAGGAAGGCCAGCGGGCGGGCGTCTTCTCCTCCGCCACGCCCGCCGACCTCGTCGTCGACTACCACTTCGGCTCCGTGCACCACCTCTCCACGTGGTACCGCCCGGACGGCCCCCTCACCCCGCAGCAGGTCGCCGACCACCTCGCCGGCCTCCTGCTGCGGGCCCTCCGTCCGTAGGGGGTGTCTTGCCGATCAGGCCGGGCTCGCGGCGTCTGGCACCGCGCCTCGCCGCGTTGTCGTCGGTCGACAACGCTCCGCGTTGCCTCCCTCCTCCGCCTTGCGATGCACGGCACCAGACGCCGCTCCCTGATC
>NZ_JBEXSZ010000024.1:0-71611 GCF_040613865.1 Streptomyces sp. NPDC006197
CGAGTACGGCGGGCACTTCCTGCACGAGGCGCGGACGTACGCCTCCTGGCAGTCGAAGGACATCCGCTCGGCGGTGCGGTCGACGGCCGGTTCCGGCCCCATCCGGGGACGTGAACGCCTCACCGTGGGCAGGCAGCCTTCCGTACCGTCAAGGACCTCCTGGCCGATGGGACGTCAGGGTGCCGGAACGGGAAAGGAGTTGGGGCTACGATCACCGGGACGCCGACCGGAGCCCGCCGATCCGCCCCGGGGCGGATCCCGTGTCAGACCCCGGGCTGATCGAAGGTCGGCCCGTGGACGGACGCGCGGGCCCGGCGCCCGCCCCTAGCGTGCTCGCATGATCCGTTTCACCAGGGCGGCCGCGGCCGCCGTTCTCGTCTGCTCCCTCGCCTTACCGGCCGGTGTCGCCACCGCGGCCGTCCCGGACCGGCCCACCACGGGCGCTCCGGTGCAGGCCGCCCGGGCCGCCACGCTGCCGGCGCCCACCGGACCGTACGCCGTCGGCAGCACGGTCCTGCCCCTCGTCGACCGCTCCCGTACCGACCCCTGGGTGCCCACCGCCGACGGCCGGGCGCTCATGGTCACGCTGCACTACCCGGCCGCCCACCCCGGCGGCGGCCGCCCCGCCCCGTACGCCACACAGGAGGAGGCGCGGCTGCTCGCCGAGCAGCTCGGGCCCGGCGTCTCCGGCGACGTGCTCGCCCGCACCCGCACCCACAGCAGGACCGGCGTCAGGCCCGCGCCCGGCCGGCACCCCCTGGTGCTGCTCTCGCCGGGCTTCAGCGTCTCCCGCTGGACGCTCACCCACCTCGCCGAGGACCTCGCCTCGCGGGGTTACGTCGTGGCCTCCGTCGACCACGCCTACGAGTCGTTCGGGATCAGCCTTCCCGGCGGCCGCACCCTCACCTGCGTCGCCTGCACGGCCCTCGACGGGGGCGGGGTGCACGGCAGTGTCGTCACCTCCACGCGCGCCGCCGACATGCGGTACGTCCTGGACCGGCTGACCGGACCGAAGCCCGTCTGGCGGTACGCCGACGTGATCGACGCGCGCCGCGTCGGCATGGCCGGGCACTCCATCGGCGGGGCGAGCGCGGCCTCCGCCATGGTGGCCGATCCACGCATCGACGCCGGGATCAACATGGACGGCTCCTTCTGGGAGGACCTTCCCGCGGAGGGCCTGCGGGGCCGCCCGTTCCTGATGCTCGGCACCCACGACAGCATGCACCTGCCCGGCGGGCAGGACGCCACCTGGGACCGGACGTGGACCGCGCTCGACGGCTGGAAGCGCTGGATCACGGTCGCCGGATCCGAACACTTCACCTTCTCCGACGGCCCCGTGATCTCACGTCACTTCGGCCTTCCCCAGCCGGAACTGCCCGCCGACCGGGCCGTCGCCGTCACCCGGACCTACGTCGCGGCCTTCTTCGACCAGCACCTGCGCGGGCTCCCGCGCCCGGTCCTCGACGGCCCGACGCCCGCGAACCCGGAGGTCCACTTCCAGCACCGCTGAGCCGCTCCGGGGCGGGAGTCAGGAGTGGTACGGGGTGTTCGCCTCCGCCCAGTCGGCCAGCGCCCGCGCGCACTCGGCGACCGATTCCCGCCAGGTGCGCGCGGCACCCTCGCCGGCCTCGTCGCTGACGTGCTTCACGATGCGCAGCGGCACCCCGGCGAGCTCCGCCGCCGAGGCGAGCGCGTACCCCTCCATGTCGACCAGCGGCGCCCGCTCGGCGAGCCGGGCGCGGGCCGCCTCGTCCGAGACGAACGTGTCACCGGTGGCGAGGACCACGTCACCGCCGTCCGGCAGCGTCAGCGGAGCGCCGTACGTCTCGCCGGTCAGCGTGGAGAGCAGCTCGCCGTCGAGGTCGTGCTGGACCACCGTGCCGACGACGTGCGTCCCGGTCCAGCCCGGCCGCAGGGCCCCGGCCGTCCCGAGGTTCACGATCCCGGACGGTCGCGGGCCCCGGCCGAGGACGGTGGCGAGCGCGGTCGCCGCGTTCACCTTGCCCATGCCGGTGAGCAGGACGGGCAGCTCCGTGTCGAGGAACTGCGCCTCCTCCTTGACGGCGAGGACGAGCAGGGGGCGGTCGGCCGTGATCTCTCCCAAGAGTTCCATGAGGGTCACGCTAGTTCGAGAGGCCGCCCGTCGTACAACCGGGCGGCCCCCAGCCCAGGGAAAGGCCTTGCTAGCCCAGGGAAAGACCCTGCTAGCCCAGGGAAAGCCCCTGCTCCGCGAGCGCCTTGCCCAGCACGCCCAGGGCCTTCGGCCCCACGCCGTGCAGCGCGGCGAGCTCGGCGGCGGGCACGCCGGCGAGCTGGGAGAGCCGGGTGTACCCGGCCGCGACGAGCGCGCGGGTCGCGGGCGCGCCGATTCCACGCGGGAGGCCCGTCCCGGGCCGGTCGGATCCGTCTGCCATGGAGCGATCGTGCCACGCGGGGGAGCGGCGGGTCGGCCGACGGCGCGGGGCCGGGGCAGGGCCCGCCGTCACACCGGGAGCAGCCGGCCGATCAGCTCCCCCAGCTGGCGGGCGTTGCGGCACGGGCGCATCTCCACGAGCTCGGCGTAGGCAGGGGCCACCGAGTCGCCCGTCCCCCAGAGCGAGGGCTGCTCGGGGTTGAGCCAGTGGACCCGGCGCGCGCGGTCCGCGACGAGACGCAGCGCCGCCAGGTTCGGGTCGGCGCCGTTGGTGCGGGCGTCGCCGAGGACGAAGACGACCGTGCGCGGGCCGACCGCCTCCGCGTACCGCTCGGCGAACTCCCCGAGCGCCGTCCCGTAGTCGCTCTGCCCGTGCCACCCCGTGAGCTCCGCCTCCGCGAGGATGCGGTCGCCGAGCCCCGCCGGGTCGGCCGCGCCCCGCGCGATCAGCCCGGTCACCTCGTCCACCCGGTTGACGAAGGCGAAGACCCGCACGCGGCTGAACTGGTCGTGCAAGGCCTGCACCAGCAGCATCGTGAACTGCGCGAAACCGGCCACCGAGCCCGACACGTCGCACAGCAGGACCAGTTCGGGACGCCGGGGGCGGCGCCGTCGCAGGACCGGGCGCACCGGCACGCCCCCGGTCGACAGCGAGCCGCGCAGGGTCCGCCGCAGATCGATCTCCCCGCGCGCCGCCCGGCGCCGCCGCGCCGCGAGCCGGGTGGCCAGCTTCCGCGCCAGCGGCCGTACCGTACGCCGCAACTCGTCCAGCTGCGCCCGTCCGGCCAGCAGGAAGTCCACGCTGTCCGCCGTCCCCGCCACCGCCCGCCGCGCGACCCGGTCACGGCCCTGCCGCTCGGCGACGCGCCGCCGGGCCTCGGTCCGCACGCGCTCCCGGAAGGCCTCGATGCGCCGCCGGATCTCGTCGTCGAGCAGCCGCTCGGTGAACTCGGGGTCATCGGCCGCGGCCGTCGCGCGCAGCCGCTCGCGCACCCGGGCGAGCAGCGTCTCGGGGCGCAGCCGGGAGAGCGTCTGGTACGAGGACCAGCCGTCCGACTCCGGACCGGAGCCGTAGCCGCCGAACCCGCCCACCGCCTCGGCGGCCAGCCGGTCGAGCGCGGCGCCGTCTCCGGCGGTGAGGGCCTCGGCGAGCCGGTCCCGCAGCGCGGCGAGGTCCGCGGGCGTGTTCTCGTACGCCTCGGCCGGGCCGGGGGCGGTGCCGAGCGGGAAGTACAGGTCGAAGACCTGGTCGAACACCGTCCGCCGGCCCTGTCCGTGGAGCAGCGTCGCCGCCAGCGCCTCCCGGACCCGCTCCCGTTCGGTGAAGCCGACGGCTTCGAGGGCCAGTCCCGCGTCCACGGTCTCCCCGGTCCCGATCCCGAACCCGTGCGCGCGCAGCGCCGAGACGAGCCCGGCGAGCCGCGCCACGGCTCCGGCGGTGCCCGCCGGACGGTCCGTGCCGGCCGGGCTCACCGCGGCCCCGGCGGCGGCCGCCGGTCCGTCCCCGTCCGCCGGGCTCACACCGTGTCCAGGTCGAGCTTGGCCGCCGCCTTCACGATGTCCTCCTGGTGCTTGAGGAGGACGCCGAGGGTCTCCCGTACGACCCGTTCGTCCAGCCGGTCCGCGCCGAGCGCGAGCAGCGTGCGCGCCCAGTCGATCGTCTCCGACACGGACGGCACCTTCCGCAGGTCCATCGCCCGCAGCGCCCCCACGACCCGTACGACGGACGCGGCGAGTTCGGCGTCGAGGCCGGGGACCTTGAGGGCCACGATCCTGCGCTCCAGCTCCTCCTCGGGGAAACCGATGTGCAGGAAGAGACAGCGGCGGCGCAGCGCCTCGGACAGCTCGCGGCTGGCGTTCGAGGTGAGCACGGTGAACGGCCGTTGCGTCGCCGTGATCGTGCCGAGCTCGGGCACGGTCACCTGGAAGTCGCTGAGCACCTCGAGGAGCAGCCCCTCCACCTCGACGTCGGCCTTGTCGGTCTCGTCGATGAGCAGCACCGTCGGCTCCTCGGAGCGGATCGCGGTGAGCAGCGGCCGGGGGAGCAGGAACTCCTCGCCGAAGACGTCCGTCCGCGTCTCGTCCCAGGACTCGCCCCGCCCGGCCGTGATGCGCAGCAGTTGCTTGGCGTGGTTCCACTCGTACAGCGCGCGGGACTCGTCCACCCCCTCGTAGCACTGCAGCCGGACCAGACGCGCCCCCGTGACCTCGGTGACGGCCTTGGCGAGCTGTGTCTTGCCGACGCCGGCCGGGCCCTCGACGAGCAGCGGCTTGCCCAGCCGGTCGGCGAGGAAGACGGTGGTGGCGACGGCCGGCGACGCCAGGTAGCCGGTCGTGGCGAGCCGTTCGGCGACGTCGTCGACGGAGGTGAAGAATCCGGTCGTCATGGCTGTCCCCCCGGGGAAGCGGAATCTCTTACTGGCCAGTAGCCTCAGCTGTACTTGATCAGATCGGGCACCACTGCACAACCGTCCCGCGCGAGCTCCGTGCCGAGCGTGGGGCGGTCGCGCGGTGGTGCAATGGGGAGACCGGGTACGCGACCCGGAGGCCCGCACGGCGGTGGAGGTGTCGTGACGGAACGGGACGAGGCCCTCCTGACCAGGGCACGGGCCCTGGAGCAGGCGATCGGCGAGATCGGCACGACGCTCGACGAGACGACCACCTGCCGTGAACTCGCGGCCTTCCTCGCCCGCCACCTCCACGGCGCCGTCACGGTCGACCTGCTCGACGAACCGGGAGCCCCGGCCCGCCGCACGGCATCGGCCGGCCTGCCACCTTCCGGGGCCCCCGCCGAAGGCCCGGCGACCGTCGGGACTTCTCCCGAGGGCCCGGCCGCCTCCGGAGCCACCGCCCCGGGCCCGGCCGTCTCCCCGACTTCCCGGGCGGGCTCCGGCGCGGCCCGCGCCTCCGCCGTGCCTCCGAGCGCCCCCGGTCTCGCCGTCCCCCTCGCCGTTCACGACGAGGCTCCCTTCGGGACCGTGATCGTCACGCGCCGCGGGCCCGCTTTCTCGGTCGACGAGGTCGCGGTCCTCCGGCAGGCGGCCCGGCTGGCCGCCCGGCACCTCGGTCACGCCCGCCGTCTCGTCGCCACCGAGGACACCGCGCTCCACCTCCAGCGCGCCCTCGTCGCCGAACCGGGCCGGCCGCACCCCAACCTGGAGATCGCGGGCGGCTACCTCCCGGCGGGGCCCCGCGCCCTCGTGGGCGGCGACTGGTTCGAGACCGTGCGCCTCCACTTCGGCCGCAGCCTTCTCGTCGTCGGCGACGTGATGGGCCACGGCCTCGACGCGGCCGTCGACATGAACGCCTACCGCACGGCGCTCCGCGAGGTCGCAGCGACCGATCTGCCGCCGCACCGGGTGCTGCGCCACCTCGACTCGGTGGTCGCCCAGGACGATGCCCGCCGCCCCGCCACCTGCCTGCTCGTCCGGGTGGACCCGGCGCGCGGCACCGCGACCTTCGCCAACGCCGGGCACCTGCCGCCCGCCGTGTTCGGCCCGGACGGCTCCGCCGAGCTCGTCGACCTCCCGGTGGGACCGCCGCTGGGCACCGGCGTCGGCGGCTACGAACCCACCACGCGCCCGCTTGCCCCGGGCGAGACCCTGCTGATCTTCACCGACGGCCTCGTCGAGCGGCGCGGGGAGGACATCGACCTGTCGCTCGCCCGTCTCGCCGCCCTCCGGCTCCCCGCGGGCTCCGGCCCCGAGCAGGTCGTCGAAGAGGTGCTCCGCCGCCTTGACGCGCATCACGCGGAGGACGACGTGGCCGTCCTCGCCGCCCGCGTCCGCTCCCGCCCCACGCCGTGACACGGAGTCACCCCACCCCCACGCGTAGCGGTGACGCACGGTCACACCACCCCCGCCGACGACCTGTTTCACGCCGCGGCGGGATTGTTGCGGTAGGACGCTTGTGCGCGGCCCCGCGGCCCGTCACTCTCCTCGTATGAACACGGCCAGGCATGCCAGTGAACGTCTGATGAGCTGGCCCTCGCTGTCCCCCGGCCGCGCCCATTGCGGCGCCGAGCTCGGACTGGGCACCGGGACGCAGGAGATCGTCCACTTCCATGGTGAACACGAGGCGGACGTCCATCTCACGCGCGCCATGGTCGCGAAGCTGCGCCCGGCCCTCCTCGGGTCGAGCGCGGTCCGGCTGCGGGCCGGATCGGGCTGGGTGACGGTCCGTCTGGACATGGGCTCGGACATCGACCTGCTCGCCACCCTGGTGAGCGCCGCCCTCCAGGCCAACGGCGTCCCCGACGTCGCCCCGGACGGCTGCACCCGCACCCTCCCGGTCCCCGGCACCCGCTGAACCCCCGGGGTGCCGGAGGGTTACGAGGGGACCGGGAAGAGCATGCACGTGCTCGTCGCGTGGGCGAGGAGCCGGTCCTCCGCGTCGTACAGGCCCGCCTCCGCCAGTGCCGTGCGGCGCCCCTGCGACAGCACGGTGCCGACGGCCCGGATCTTGCCCGTGTCCATCGTGATCGGACGGAGGAAGCGGGTCGACAGGTCGAGCGAGGTGTACGCCGTGCCCTGCGGGAGCGTGCTGTGCACCGCGCAGCCGGCGGCCGAGTCGAGCAGGGTCGCGTAGACCCCGCCGTGCACGCTTCCGATCGGGTTGTAGTGCTCCTCGCCGGGTTCGAGCGCGAACACCGCGTGTCCCGGCTCGACCTCCTCCAGGGTGAAGCCGAGCAGAGCGGCGATCGGCGGTCCGGGCAGTCGGCCCGCCACCATCTCCCGCAGGAAGTCGATGCCCGCCATCGACATCGCGGCGCGCGCGGTGGCCCCGGCGTCCTCCCACTCGACCGTGCGTGACCGCCCCATCACCACTCCACTCCGCTCACCATCTGACTCTGTATGGCGAAGCTAGCTTCCGTGTCGGCTGACTGTCAACGACAGAGCCAGGTGGCTACAGTGGGCGGATGAACTGGCTGGAGACGGATACGGAGAACTGCCCGGTCCGCCGTGCCCTGGACGTCGTGGGCGAGAAATGGAGCCTGCTCATCCTGCGCGAGGCCTTCAACGGCGTCCGCCGGTACGACGAGTTCCGCTACCACCTCGGCCTCTCGGAAGCCGTCCTCGCCGACCGCCTCCGCAAGCTCGTCGCCGCCGGGGTCCTGCGCAGCGAGCCCTACCGCGAACCCGGCGCCCGCACCCGCAACGAGTACCGGCTCACCCGCAAGGGCGTCGACCTCTGGCCCGTGCTCCTCGCCCTCAAGCAGTGGGGCGACACCCACGCCGCCGAGCCCGAGGGCCCGGTCCTCGACATCCGCCACACCGACTGCGGCGCCCCCGTCCGCGTCGTCGTCCAGTGCGAGGGCGAGGAACGAGCCGCCCTCACCGCCCGCGACGTCACCGTCCGCCCCGGCCCCGGCGCCCGCCCGCTCGCGGCCCGGTGATCCGGCCCGGTGACCGAGCCGAGGACCGAGCCGGGGACCGCCCACCCGTTCGGCCCCACCCCTGAGATGTCCCCGCGCCCCGCCGGGTACCTCACCAGGCATGCCCTCCACACCCGGTCCGCCGCGCGGCCGTGCTCCCGCCGAACACGGCCACTGGTTCGCACGGCTCCACACGCGCGTGCTCGCCTCCTCGATCGGCCTCGCCTGGAGCCGAGGCCGGGCCATGGAACTCATGCACCGCGCCATGGGCTTCGCGGCGCTCAGCCTGCTCACCCTCGTCCCCCTGCTCATCGTCATCGCCGCGGCCGACCTCGCCAGCGGCCACGGCTTCGCCCGCTGGCTCGTCCAGGGCCTCGGCGTCTCCGAGGTCTCCCAGGAGGAGGTCGAGCGGCTCTTCGGCCAGCCGGGACAGGCCCTGCAACGCACCACCGCCTTCGGCCTCGCCGCCCTCGCCGCCTTCGGCGTCACCTTCGGATCCGCCGTACAGACCGGGTACGAGCGGGTCTGGGACCTCCCCACCGCCCGCTGGCACACCATGTGGCGGCACGTCGTCTGGCTCGGCGTCCTCATCGCCTCCCTGCTGCTCTTCGTCGCCTTCCCCGCGCCCGAGAACGCGTCGGCGGGCGTCACCACCCTCGTCGCCCTCGGCGACCTCCTCGGCACCTTCGTCTTCTTCTGGTGGTCCCAGCGCTTCCTGCTCTGCGGCCGCATCCGCTGGCGCGCCCTCGCCCCCGGCGCCGTGCTCACGGCCCTCGGACTGCTCGGGCTGCGGATCTTCTCGCAGCTCGTCTTCTCCCCGCTGATCGCCTCGAACGCCGTGACGTACGGCCAGTTCGGCACCGTCCTCGTCCTCCAGTCCTGGCTCGTCGGTGTCGGTTTCGTCGTGTACGGAGGCGCCCTCGTGGGGCGCCTCGTCCACGAACACCTCGTCCTCCGCCGACTGCGGCGCCCCCGGTGACCCCTACTGGTCCCGGCCCCGCACCGCGAGGACCGTCACCGCCGCCCCGCCCAGCGCCCACAGCACGAACACCAGCCACGCGCCGCCCGCCGACCACGGGAACAGCTCCCCGGCGGGCGGTCCCGCGTCCGCGAGCCGCTGCCAGGCGTGCAGCGGCGTCGCGTGCGCGAGCACCGCCGTCAGGTGACGCCGGTCCGAGAGCACCGCGGGCAGCAGCAGGAACAGGACCACCGCGCCGACGACCGAGATCGCGGCCTTCCGCAGCAGCGCGCCGATCGCCATCCCGCCCACCGCGCACACCGGGGCGAGCAGGGCCGAGGCCACCACGACGCGCCCTGCCCCCGGGTGGGTGATCGGCAGCCCGATGTCCCGGGCCGACAGCACCGCCTGCGTCGACCAGAACGAACCGAGGGCGACCACCGCCCCGAACACGGTCTGCACCACTGCCACGACCAGCACCTTCGCCGCCATGAGGGCGCCCCGTGCCGGTACCGCCGTGAACGTCGTACGGATCAGCCCGCTGCTGTACTCGCCGACCACCGCGACCGCCCCCATGGCGGCCGAGGCGAGGATCAGGACCAGCGCCGCGTTGTACGTGAAGGCGTCCCACAGCGCCATGCCGTTCGCCACGAACTCGGCCCGGCCCGCCTCGTCGTACTGGAACCAGTAGCGGTAGTGGTCCCAGGCGGTGCCGAAGTTGAAGGCCACCACGGCGAGCGCGCCGAGCAGCAGCGACCAGCCCGTCGAGCGCAGCGACCACAGCTTCAGCCACTCCGACCCCACCAGGTCACGGAAACGGGCACGGAGCTCCACCACGGAGGCCACGGGAACATCGAGGGTCGTCATCGGGCGTCTCCTGCCGGGTACTCGACGCTGTCGGCGGTCAGTTCCATGAACGCCTCCTCCAGGGAGGCCGTACGAGTGGTGAGCTGGTCGAGCAGCACCCGGTGCTCAAGGGCCAGTTCGCCGACGCGGGCCGCCGAGAGCCCGGTCACCGTCAGCAGACCGGCCTCCTCCTCGACCTCCGCGCCCTCCCCGAGCAGCAGCGCCGTCAGGCGCGCCCGATCCGGCGTGCCCACCGTCACGCTCAGGCGCCTGCCCCGCGCGGCGAATTCGGACAGGCTCTCCGCCGCGATCAGCGCTCCCCGGCCGATGACCACCAACTCGTCCGCCGTGTGCTCCATCTCCGTCATCAGATGGCTCGACACGAAGACCGTGCGGCCCTCCGCCGCCAGTCGCCGGAACAGCCCCCGCACCCACTTCACGCCCTCCGGGTCGAGGCCGTTCAGCGGCTCGTCGAACAGCAGCACCGGCGGGTCGCCGAGCAGCGCTCCGGCGATGCCGAGCCGTTGCCGCATGCCCAGCGAGTAGCCGCCGATCCGGCGCCTGGCCGCCCCCGCCAACCCGACCTCCTCCAGGACCTCGTCGACCCGGGAGAGCGGGATGCGGTTGCTGCGCGCCAGGACCGCCAGATGCGCCCGCGCGGTGCGGCCGCCGTGCACGTCCCCGGCGTCGAGGAGCGCACCGACGTGCCGCAGGCCGCGAGGCCGGTCCGTGAACGGCCGGCCGTCGACCGTCGCCGAGCCGCTCGTCGGCGTGTGCAGGCCCAGGACCATCCGCAAGGTGGTGCTCTTGCCCGATCCGTTCGGGCCGAGGAATCCGGTGACCCGGCCCGGCCGGACCGTGAAGGTGAGCGCGTCGACGGCGGTCGTGGCGCCGTAGCGCTTGGTGAGTTCCCTGACTTCGATCATGGCCACCACCGTGCCGTCCGGGACCCGCGCCGGGCATCGGACCAGCACGGACAATCCGCGGCGGGCCGTGTCACCCCAGGTCGTACACCCCCGGTCCGATGCCCGCGGCAGGGACCGCCGTTTACGATCACCGCATGTCCGCCACCCCGTCAGCACCGTTCTACAAGAGGGTCGCACCCGGCGGGTGGGCCGCCGTCGCCTGGGGCGCGGGCATCGCCTTCACCGCCCTCCTCCGGATGCCCGTGCCCGGTCAGGAAGGGCCCGACGTCCTGCCCGGCTTCGTCATCCTGCGCTGGGACGGCCTCACCATGCTGGCCGTCTCCACGCTCCTCACCCTGCGCGGCAGCGCCCTCCTCGCCCGGCGCCCGGTCGCCGCCCTCAACCACCTCCTCGTCGCCTCGGTCATCGCCTCCACCCCCCTCGGCGTCACCGCCATCCCCTTCGCCCAGTACCTCGCGGTCGACGTCGCGCTCTACGCCATCGCCGCCGCCCGCCCCCGCCCCGAGGCCTGGCGGGCGCTCCTGCTCGCCCTCGGACTGCTCGTCGTCTACGTGGCCGTTCGCCTGCTCGCCGGTTGGAGCGCCGGCACCACGAGCACCCTCGCGGTCGCCCTGGCCGCCCTCGTGGCCTGGCTCCTCGGCCGCTCGGAGGGCCAGGCCCGGGAGTACGCGGAACGGAGCCGCGCCCAGGCCGCCGAACAGGCCGTCACCGCCGAACGCCTCCGGATCGCCCGCGAGATGCACGACACGGTCGCCCACAGCATGGGGATCGTCGCCCTCCAGGCCGGGGCCGCCCGCCGGGTCATCGCGACCCAGCCCGAAGCCGCCCGGCAGGCCCTCACCGAGATCGAGACGGCGAGCCGCGAGACCCTCGCCGGCCTGCGCCGGATGCTCGGCGCCCTGCGTACGGCGGACACGGAGACAGAGGGGGAGGCGTACACCCGGTCCGAGACGGCCCCGGCCGCCACCGGCCGTACGACGATGGCCCCCACCGCCCCCAGCCGTACGACAACCGCCGCCGACCGTACCGAGACCGCCACCGGCCGTACCGCGATCTCCGCCGAAGTCCGGGGACTCCCCGAGATGCCCGGTCTCGCCGCGCTCGACCGGCTCGCCGAACTCACCGGGAGCGCCGGCGTCCGGGTCGCCGTCCGCAGGGTCGGAGCCCCGTGCCCGCTGCCCCCGGACATCGACCTCTCCGCGTTCCGGATCGTCCAGGAGTCCGTCACCAACGTCGTACGGCACTCGGGCGCCGACTCCTGCACCGTCACCGTCGACCACCGCGACCCCGCGTTCCTCGCCCTCACCGTCGAGGACCGCGGCCCCGTCCCCGGCCACGCGCGCGTGAGCCCCGGCCCCGGCTCCGGGTACGGCCTGACCGGGATGCGGGAGCGCGTCGCGGTGCTGCACGGAGAGTTCAGCGCGGGACCCCGCCCCGGTGGCGGCTTCCGCGTCACCGTCCGCCTTCCCCTGCCCACAGGAGTCACCCCACGATGAGCCAGACCACCGCCGGGCAGCCGGTCCGCGTCGTCCTCGCCGACGACCAGCCCCTGGTGCGCACCGCGCTCCGGATGGTCATCACCGACACGACGGACCTCGTCGTCGTCGGCGAGGCCGCGAACGGTGCCGAGGCCGTCCGCCTCGTCGAGGAGACCGGCGCCGACGTCGCCGTCATGGACCTGCGGATGCCCGGCACGGACGGCATCGAGGCCACCCGGATCATCACCGAGGGCCCCACCGGCGCCCGAGTCGTCGTCCTCACCACCTTCGACGACGACGACCACGTGTACGCGGCGCTCCACGCGGGCGCGTCCGGATTCCTCGTCAAGGACATGGCCCTGGACGACATCCTCGCCGCCGTCCGCGTCGTCGCCTCCGGCGACGCCCTCATCGCGCCCAGCGTCACCCGGCGCCTCATCAAGGAGTTCACCGAACGCCCCAGGACCGTGCCCGCCCCGCGCCGCCGTGCCGAGGGGATCACCGACCGCGAGCGCGAGGTCCTCACCCTCGTCGGACGCGGCCTCTCCAACACCGAGATCGCCGAGGCGCTCCACATCAGCATCGCCACCGCGAAGACCTACGTCACCCGGCTGCTCGCCAAGCTGGCCGCCCGCGACCGCGTACAGCTGGTGATCATCGCGTACGAGGCGGGCCTGGTCTCCGCGGCCTGACGGTCCGGCGGTGCTCACACGATCCGGTGATCCACTCGCGAGGCGCCGGCCGGCCCGCCCCGGACCGCTTGGATGGAGGCGACCCATCCGGTCCGTCGAGAGAGAGCCGCCCATGGCGAACACCTGGCTGCCGCCCGCCGAGTACGTCGACACGCTGCCGAGAGCGACGGCGTACGCCTGCCTCTACTTCACCGACACCGCCGGCCGCCCCTTCCAGCTCCGGGCCGCCTACCAGACCGAGCCGTGGCAGTGGCCCGGCGGCAACATGGACCCGGGGGAGACCCCCTGGGAGACCGCGGTGCGCGAGTGCCACGAGGAGACCGGGATCGTCTTCACCGGCGAACCGCGCCTCCTCGCCGCCCACTTCGTCACGGACCGGGGCGAGGACTGGCCGGCCAACCACATCGGCTTCATCTTCGACGGGGGCGAGCTGACGGACGAACAGATCGCCGCCGTCGTCCTCGACCCCGAGGAGCACAGCGAGTACCGCCTGCGGACCCTTGAGGAGTGGGAGCGGGAGATGAACCCGCGCGAGTTCGCCCGCCTCGCCGCGATCGACCGGGCGCGAAGGAGCGGGTCGACCGTGTACGTGGAGAGCGGACCCGCCGGGACGTGAGCGCGGGGCCCGTCCACCGGACGGGCCCCGACCCTGCGGGCTCAGGTCCCGCAGCCCACCATCGGGTGGGCGATGTCGACGACGAAGCGCTCCGGCGAGTGCAGCCGGAAGGTCTTGTACTCGGGCTTGGTGTCGAAGGCGGCTCCGATGCCGACCACGCCCTCGAAGTCGCCGGTCAGCGCGACCCCCTTGAGCGCGGGCAGATAGATCTTCAGCAGCCGGGGGCCCTGGTAGACGGACCGGCCGGCGTCGTCGTGGGCGGCCGCGGGGGAGAGCCTGATCTCCAGGAAGTACTTCCCCGCGAGCGGGACCCTGTTCCCCGATCCGTCGTAGTGGAGCGAGCGGGTCTGATGGACGGTGATCGGGGGCATGGCGCCCCGTACGTCGATCACGAGCCGGTCGAAGGTGGCGTGGCCGCCCCAGCGGGCGTTGACGACCAGGGCCGTGGCCGGGGTCGAGGCGCTCGGGGTCGGGGTGCCGGCCGCGCCTGCCGGGATCGTGGCGCCGATTCCGGCGGTCAGCAGGATTCCCGCGGCGACGGCCGCGAGGGTGTGGCGGTGATGCATGACGTCCCCCAATTTCTGCTGTTCCGGGGACAGTGGTGTCACTGGCAGAGACAACCACCACAACGATACGGTTCCACCCGTTTCGCCGTATATAGGGTAAAAATTCTCCATGTGCTGGAGCGCGACCGCCGACCTCTGGGCGGGCCTCGGGATCGGCGCCGTCGGCGTCGCCTCCCTGGCCTCCGTACGCCGCCCCGGGGACGCGCCGCTCGCCGCTCTGCCCCTCCTTCTCGGTGCCCACCAGGTCGTGGAGGCCGCCGTCTGGCACGCCGGCGGCGGAACCGGGCCCGCCACCCTCGTCTGGGCCGTGATCGCCCTCCCCCTGCTGCCCCTCTGGGTGTCCTTCGGCGTCCTCGCCGCGGCCCGCCCCGCCGACCGGCCACGGCTGCTCGTACCGCTCGCCGCCGGCCTCGCGACCGCCTCCGTCCTCGCGTACCGCCTCGCCGTCCGCCCCGTCTCGGCCGAGATCCGGGGCCACACCCTCGGCTACGCCGTCGACCTGCCGCACGCGCCGCTGGTCCTCGCCGGATACCTGCTCGCCACCGTCGGGGCGCTGCTCCTCGCCCGCGACCGGCTCCTGCGGACCCTCGGACTCCTCACCGGCCTCGGAGCGGCCGTCTGCGCCCTCCTGTGGCGCACCGAGTTCGTCTCCACCTGGTGCGCCCTCGCGGCGGCCGCCTCCCTGTTGCTGCTCGCCCGGGCCCGCGGGCGGCGGTCGGCGACGCCCGCGGACGGATCCGAGCCCGGCCGGCCGTAACCCGATGGCCTCTCAGTAGTTGACCAGGCCATGAAGAAGCGCAGCATGCTCGCCATCGCCTCCCTCGCCGCAGGCGTCGTCACCGCCATCGTCACCCCGCCGCCGCAGGCCAGCGCCGCTGACAACCCCCTCGCCGGCACGACGGGTCTCCTCCAGGACGACCAGACCGCCACCGTCCTCCACGAGACCGTCCAGGGCGCCGAGGGCGCCCTCCAGAACCAGCAGGGCGGCGGGCTGCTCTGACGCCGCGTCCCAGGTGGCGACCGGTGCCCCGCGTTCCCGACGGACGCGGGGCACCGGCACGCCATGACCCGGGAGGAGGCGGCCCGTGCGCGCGCCGTGCGTGACTAATGACAGGATGTCCTCATGAGCAACGAGAACGTTTACTTCGAGATCAACATCAACGGCGAGTCCGCGGGCCGCATCACCTTCAAGCTGTTCGACGACGTCGTCCCCAAGACGGCCAAGAACTTCCGCGAGCTCTGCACCGGCGAGCACGGCTTCGGCTACGCCGGCTCCCCGTTCCACCGCGTCATCCCGAACTTCATGCTGCAGGGTGGTGACTTCACCAACGGCAACGGCACCGGCGGCAAGAGCATCTACGGCGAGAAGTTCGCCGACGAGAACTTCACGCTGAAGCACGACCGCCCGTTCCTGCTCTCGATGGCGAACGCCGGCCGCAACACCAACGGCTCGCAGTTCTTCATCACCACGATCGTCACCGACTGGCTCGACGGCAAGCACGTCGTCTTCGGCGAGGTCGTCGAGGGCCAGGACCTGGTCAAGAAGATCGAGTCCCTGGGCTCCGGCTCCGGCGCCACCAAGGCCAAGATCGAGATCGCCGAGTCCGGCATCGTGAAGGCCTGATCGCCTCTCCAGGCTGGATCACCCCTTCGGGCCGAATCGTCTCTTCGGGGCCGAATCGCCTTTCGGGCCGAGCGGAGGGCCCGGCGCCCTCGCTCGCCCACCCGGCCGGGGCGGGGAACGCGTTCCGTCGGACGCGTGTCCCTGCCCCGCCGTGTCGCCTGACCCCCGGTGTCTCAGGCGAAGGCAGGCGCGTTCCGCACCGCCCACTCCGAGAAGGGCCGGGGCGCCCGCCCCAACACCCTCTCCACATCGGGGCTCACCCGCTGCTCGTCCGCGCGGGGCTCGCCCATCACCGACAGCATCCCGTCGACGGCCTCCTCCGGCAGGAACCGCACCAGCCGCGTCCGGGCCTCGCCCGCGCTCTGCGCCACGAACTCCACCGGCGCGTCCAGCGCGTCGGCCAGCGCCCGCACCTGCTCACGCGGCGAGACCGCGGCCGGTCCCGTCAGGACGTACGTCCGCCCGGCATGCGCCGGGTCGCGCAGCGCGGCGGCCGCGACCCCGGCGATGTCCGCCGGATCCACCACCGGCAGCGCCACATCCGCGAACGGAGCCGCGACGGTACGCGCCGAGCGCACCTGCTCGGCCCAGAGGAAGGCGTTGGAGGCGAAGCCGCCGGGCCGCAGCACCGTCCACTCGACGCCCGACTCCCGTACCGCCGCCTCGAACGCCCGCAGGATCTCGTGCGACACCGAATCGGTCCGCGTCCCCACCAGCTGCGAGGACTGGAACACGATCCGCCGCACCCCGCAGGCCACCGCCGCCGTCACGATCTCGCGCGGCCGCAGCTCGGCCCCGAGACCCGCGACGAGCAGATACACGGCCTCCGCCCCCTCGAACAGCCCCTTGAGGCCGTCGACATCGGCCAGGTCGCCCTGCCGGTGCGTCACACCGGCGGGCAGCCCCTCGGCCGGACGGCGGCTCACCGCCGTGACCTCCTCGCCGGCCGCGGCCAGCATCTCCACCAGCGGCCGCCCGACGTTTCCGGTCGCTCCGGTCACCACGATCACAGCTGTCCCCTCCAGGGAGTCCGTGGCGGAGCGCGAGCGCCCCGCCGTCTTCGTGACCTCATCCTGGAAGGCGAACTGGCCACCTCCTGGCCAGTTTCACGGACGGATTCCCGACGGCCTCACCTTCTCGACGGCCTCACCTTTCCGGCGGCCTCACTTTCCCGGCGGCCTCACTTCTCCTCGCCGTAGCGGCGCTCGAACCGGGCGACCCGGCCCTCGGAATCCACGGTCCGCGCCTTGCCCGTGTAGAACGGATGGCTCTCGGACGAGATCTCGACGTCGACCACGGGGTACGTCTCGCCGTCGTCCCACTCGATGGTCCGGTCGCTGGTCGCGGTGGACCGGGTCAGAAACGCGTACCCCGCCGAGCGGTCACGGAACACCACGGGGCGGTAATCGGGCTGCTTGTCCTGCTGCACGTGTCCTCCTCGGGCTGCTGCCCTGACTCGTCCGGCCTGGTCGGCACGGCACCCTCAGCCTCCCCGGCCACGCGGTCCCCGACCAGCGCCACGGGCCCGACCGGGTGACACCCGCGCGACCGGCTCAGCCGCCGTCCGTCCACCGTGCGGCGAGCAGCAACGCGATGTCGTCCGGGCGGGACGTGGCGGCCCTGGCCTCCCGGATCAGCCGGTCGGCCGTCTCGGTGAGCGGCAGCGAACCCGTCGCGGCGAAGGCGCTGCTCAGCCGCCCGATCCCCTCGTCGATGTCCTGGCCCGGGCGCTCCACCAGACCGTCCGTGAACAACGCGAGGACCGCCCCCGGAGCCAGCCGCAACCGCGTCACCGGATACGACGCCCGGACATCGACCCCCAGGACCATCCCGCCCGCCAGCTCCACCGGCCGCGCCGTACCGTCCGGCATCCGCAGCAGCGGCTGCGGATGCCCCGCCCGCACCGCCCGCACGTCACCCGTCTCCGGATCGAGCAGTACGTAGCAGCAGCTCGCGAACTGTCCCGGATCCAGATCGATCAGGAGCCGGTTGGTGCCGCGCATCACGTCCTGCGGCCGATGTCCCCCCAGCGCGAACGCCCGGACGGCACTGCGCAGCTGCCCCATGGTGGCCGCGGCCGCCACACCGTGCCCCTGCACGTCGCCGATCACCAGGGCGAGCCGCCCCTGTCCGGTCTCGATCACGTCGTACCAGTCGCCGCCCACGTCCATGCCCTGTGTGCCAGGCAGATAACGGCCCACCGTCTCCACCCCCTCCCGCACCGGCAGCCGGTGCGGGAGCAGCGCGTCCTGCAGCCCCCGCGCGACCGCCGACTCCGTGTCGTACCGCTGTGCCCGCTCCAGGGCCTGTGCGATCAGCCCCGCGAGCGCGGTGAGGACGGTCCGCTCCTCCGGACTGAAGCCGCGCGGCGAGTCGAAGCCGAGGATGCAGGAGCCCACCGGCCGGCCCGAGGCGATCAGGGGAAGGAACGCCCGCGCGCCCGAGTGCGTCTCCATCGGGAGGTCCGGATACGCCAGCCCCAACTGCTCCATGGACTCGAAGAAGAGCGGCCTGCCGGTCGTCAGGGTCTCCACCCCCGGCACGTGGGAGTCCAGGGCCACGCCGTCGAAGGGTTCGAGGAAACCCGGCGGGAAGCCCGTCTCCCAGGCCAGATAGAGCCGCCGGTCGCTCAGCAGGTAGATCGCCAACTGCCGTCCGCCGAAGGCCGGCAGAAGCTCCTCCGTCACGACCGCCGACACCTGGCGCGCCGTCACCGCCTCGGAGAGCGCGATCGCCAGGGCCACCGGCCGGTACAGCGCCGCCGCCCGGTCGTCGGGCTCCGACAGGACGTCGTCCGTACGCCGGCGGCCGCGCGCGGCTCCCGGTGCGACCGGCATCGGTTCCTCCTCCGGGACCAGCACCATCGTCACCCCGTCGCGGCCGGGGTGCAGCGAGACCGACAGCCACCGGCCCCGCTCCGGACGGGCCAGGAAACGCACCGCCTCACCGGAGAGCAGGGCGGCGCGCAACTGCTCCTCGTGGAAAGGGTGACCGAACCAGGGCAGCGCCTCCCACAGCGGCTGCCCCGCCAGCGCCCCGCGCGGCCGTCCCAGCAGGTGCTCCGTCTGCTCGTTGAGGTAGGTGACGCGGCCGAGCCGGTCGACGGCCAGGATGGCCCGCGGCAGCCGGTCCGTGGCGTCCGAGCCGACCAGCCCCGTACCGAGGTCCACGAGCGTCCCCTCGAGCCGGCCGCCACCGGTGACTCCCGTCCCCGGCACGGTCCGCCGCGCACGCGTGGACACCTCAAGCAGGTGGAGGCCGCCGTCCGGCCCCTTCAGCCGGATCCTGCGGACCGACGGCCGACCGTCCGCCCCCGTCGCCTGCCGGGCCGCCGCCCACAGCGCGTATCCGTCCTCGGGATCGAGGAGGGACGTCAGCACCTCGATCGAACAGGGCGAGGAGGCACCCTCCCCGAGGACGGCGCGGAGCCCGTCGTCCAGCGTGACCGTGCCCGTGTCCAGGTCCCAGGCGAAGGAGCCGAACCGGACCGGCGGTCCCGAACCGGTGGGCAGCTGCACGCACACCGGATCCCCGGGCCACTCGACCTCCGTCCCCTGCCGGGCCAGATCGGCCAGGGCCTCACCGAGGCGGAGCGCGCCCCCGGTCATCCGGCTCCGGTCCCGCGCGTCCACCGGGACCCCCGGGCTCGGCGCCCGCAGCGCCACGAGCACCCCGAAGCGCTCGCGGCCCGCGACCACCGGCGCGTACAGCGAGGCGAACGGGAACGGCAGGCTCGCCACCAGTTGGGGGAAACGCCGCATGGCCTCCTCGACGTCGGCGAGATGGACGGACTGGCCCGAGCGGTGCACCTCCGCCACGGGGAACGGCCGGTTCGCGTGCATGCGCCACCACGGCCGGAACAGCGGCCCCGGCAGCCCCACCAGGACCGCGAGGCGCAACAGCCCCGGGGTCCCCGAGCGCAGGTACACCCCGCCCGCGTAACCGCCGACCCCCTCCACCGTCGCGAGGGCCGCCTCCGAGAGGGCCCATGTGAGCGCGCGGGAAACAGGCCCGTTGTCGGCTCCGTTCCCGGACGGACTCCCGGTGCCGCCCGCCGGGCCGGGGCCGGACGCGCCGTGCGAGGTCACACAGCCAGGATCCCCCCGTTCCCGGAGGGCCGCGAAAGCACCCGGGGTCCCGGAACCCCGGGGCCCGAGCGCCCGGGCCCGGCCCGGCCCCGGATCCGTCGAGGCGCTTCCCCTGCCCCGGCCCGGCCCGGCCTGGCCCCGGACCCGTCGAGGCGCTTCCCCTGCCCGGGCCCGGCCCGGCCCGGCCCCGGCGAGGCGACTCCCCGCCCCCGGCCCCGGCGAGGCGTCTCTCCGTCCGGCCCCGGCGAGGTGACTTCCCGGCCCGGCCCCGGCGAGGCGGTCTCCCGGTCCGGCTCCGGCGGGGCGTCTCTCGTCCCGCACCGCCGAGGGTCTCCCGCTCCGGACCGCCAAGGGGTCTCCCGCCCCGGATCCGGCGCGCTCCCGCGCGCCCCGCCCGATGGTGTTGACCCCACGCGTCCGGGCCGTCACACTCGGTCGTCGACCGCCGCCGTCGGCGCGCGGCGCACGACCTCGCGAGCAGGGGGCACGATGACGGGGCAGGTTCTTCCGTACGACGTACACGGCGAGGGCCCCGGGAGGGCCCTCGTGCTGCACAACTGGTTCGGCGACCGCACCAGCTTCGCCCCGCTGCGCGCCCATCTGGACGGCGACCTCGGCACGTACGCCTTCGTCGACTGCCGGGGTTACGGCGACGCCCTCGACCACGCGGGCGCCTACACCATGGAGGAGGTCGCGGGCGACGCCCTCGCGGTCGCCGACGACCTCGGCTGGGACTCGTTCTCCGTCATCGGTCACTCGATGGGCGGCAAGGCGGCCCAGCTGATGCTGCTCGACGCCCCCGACCGGATCAGTTCGATCATCGGTGTCTCTCCGGTCTCCGCCGCCGGCTTCCCGCTCGACGGGGAGACCTGGGAGCTCTTCGCCGGAGCCGCCGACGAGCCGGCCAACCGGCGCACGATCATCGACAACACCACCGGCGGGCGCTACGACGACGCGTGGCTGGGCGCACTCGTCGACCGTTCCGTCACCCGCTCCTCCGCGACGGCCTTCCGCGCCTACCTGGACTCCTGGTCCCGCACCGACTTCCACGAGCGGGTCCGCGACAACCCCACGCCCGTCCTGCTCGTCGTCGGCGCCCACGACCCCGCGCTCGGGTCCGAGGCGATGGAGGCCACCTGGCTGCGCTGGTACCCCAACGCCCGCCTCGAAGTCCTCAAGGACGCCGGTCACTACGCCCCCGAGGAGACCCCACAGGCCCTCGCCGAGGCCATCGAGGCCTTCCTCGGCGCCTGAGGCCTCGGCCTCGGCTTCCGGCCTCGGCTTCGGTCTCATCCGAAGGTCGACGGAGTCGACGACTTTCGAGGACAGCGGCGGGGCCCCTCGGCAGCGGATCATCGTGCTCACGACCTCAGGGGGCGGTCTTCCAGGGACCGTCCACGACCGGCAGGAGCACGACCGATGGGCCTCGCACAGTCGCAGCACCGCTTCCTCGTACGGCAGAAGGTGACGCCCATGGCCAACCGCTACCTGGTGCACACCGTCGGACCGGACGGCGAGGAGGGCGAACTCGTCGCCTTCGCCCACCAGAAGAGGATGGCTCTCAAGGAGCACGTCACCTTCTACACCGACGAGTCCCAGCGTCAGGTCCTCTTCACCTTCAAGGCCCGTCAGGTCATCGACCTCGGTGCGACGTACGACGTGGTCGGCGCCTCCGGCACCCGACTGGGCAGCTTCCGGAAGGACTTCGGCGCGTCCCTGCTGCGGAGCACCTGGCACCTGAGCCGGGACGACGAGAAGGGGGAGGCCACCGGGCAGGAGCGGAACCAGGTGGTGGCGCTGCTGCGGCGGGCCTGGGAGTTCCTGCCGTTCGTGGACCTCGTCCCGTTCATCGTGCCGTACCACTTCGACTTCGCCGAGGGCGGCCGGCCCGTCATGTCCGTCGACAAGCTCTTCGGCATCCGGGACCGGTACGTGCTCGACATAGCCGACCCGGAGCTCGACCGGCGGCTCGCCATAGCCCAGACCGTGGCCCTCGACGCCCTGCAGTCCCGCTGACCGAGCCGGGGCCTCGTCGGTCACCGGCGTGCCGAGCCGGCACCGGTCCGCTCGCCGGGTGGGCTTGCCGTCCACGTGGGGCCGCCGTCTGCGAGGGCCGCTGTCCGCCCGGGGCCGCCGTCCCGCCCGGGGCCGCCTTCCGGGGCGCCCCGCCGACGAGGGCGACGCGTCTACCCTGGAAGGACGGGCAGGGGACGGGGCACTCCGTTCCTCCCCGCGCCCGAGCCGCGCACCGGCGGAAGGGCGGCGGATCATGTTCTTCAGCGATCGCACCGACGCGGGGCGGCAGCTCGCCGCCCGGCTCGACCACCTCAAGGGCCATGACGTCGTGGTCCTCGGGCTTCCGCGGGGCGGTGTGCCGGTGGCGGTGGAGGTCGCCGACGCCCTCGACGCGCCGCTCGACATCTGTCTCGTACGGAAGCTCGGTGTGCCGCACCAGCCGGAGCTCGCGATGGGGGCGCTCGGCGAGGGGGGCGTGCGGGTGCTCAACGAACGGGTGCTCCGCGAGACCCGTGTGGGCGACCACGACCTCGCCGCGGTGGAGGAGCGTGAGCACGCCGAGCTCGACCAGCGCGCCCGCCGCTACCGGGGCAGCCGGCCCTCCGTGCCCCTCGACGGGCGGACGGTCGTCGTGGTCGACGACGGGCTGGCGACGGGGGCCACGGCGCTGGCGGCCTGCCGGGTGGTCCGGGCCCGGGGCGCCGCCCGGATCGTCCTCGCCGTCCCGGTGGCGCCACGGGGCTGGACGGCCCGCGTCGGCGACGATGCCGACGAGGCCGTCAGCGTGCACACGCCGGACCTCTTCTTCGCGATCGGGCAGTTCTACCAGGACTTCTCGCAGACACCGGACGCCGAGGTCATCGCCTGCCTGGACCGGAGCAAAGCCGCGCGGAACCCCGACGCGCAGGGCACGGACGTGCGGATCCCGGTCTCCGGCGTCACCCTCGTCGGGCGGCTCGCGGTGCCCGAGGGCGCCGACGGCATCGTCCTGTTCGCCCACGGCAGTGGCAGCAGCCGCCACAGCCCCCGGAACCGGGCGGTCGCGGGGGTGCTCAACCGGGCGGGCCTCGGGACCCTCCTCTTCGACCTGCTGACCGAGGCGGAGGCGGAGGACCGTGAGCGTGTCTTCGACACCCGGCTCCTCGCCGGGCGGCTGGCCGGGGCCACGGAGTGGCTGGCCGGGAGGCCCGGGAGCACGGGACTCCCGCTCGGGTACTTCGGTGCGAGCACGGGCGCGGCCGCCGCGCTGTGGGCGGCCGCCGACCCCGCGTCACCCGTGAGCGCCGTCGTCTCGCGGGGCGGTCGGCCGGACCTCGCGGCCGAGCACCTGGCCCGGGTGCGTGCTCCGACGCTCCTGGTGGTGGGCGGCGCGGACGCGATGGTCCTGGACCTCAACCGGCGGGCCCTGGCCCTGCTGCGCTGCGAGAACCGGCTCGCCGTGGTGGGGGGCGCCGGCCACCTCTTCGAGGAGCCGGGCGCCCTGGAGGAGGTGGCGGACCTCGCCACCTCCTGGTTCGCCGAGCACTTCCGGCGTCAGGGGATCAGTACGCCGAGTTGACGTTGTCGATGGAGCCGTAGCGGTCGGCCGCGTAGTTGCAGGCGGCGGTGATGTTGGCGACCGGGTCGAACAGGTCCATGGAGGTGCCGGGCACGTGGTAGGCGAGGAAGGTCGGCTCGATGACCTGGAGCAGGCCCTTGGAGGGGGTGCCGGCGACCGCGTTGGAGTCCCAGAGGTTGATGGCCTGGGGGTTTCCGGACGACTCGCGCATGACGTTGCGGAGGATCCCGTCGTAGGAGCCGGGGATGCCGTGCTGGCCCATGATGGCCAGGGACTCCCGGATCCAGCCGTCGAGGTTGTCGGCGTAGTTCGTGGCGGCGGCAGGGGCGGCCTGGCCGGCGGCGGGTGCGGCGGCGACGGCCTGCGCGGCGGAGGCGCCCGCACCGGTGGCGACGGCGGGAGCGGCCGGCCGGCGCTCGGAGCGGCTCGCCCGTTCGGTCGTGGCGGACTTCTTCGCCTTCGCCTGCGCGGGGGCGGCCTTGACGGAATCCCGACGAATCGTCAGTTCGAGGCCGGGGCGAATGAGTGACGGGTTGTCACCCACGACGCTCTTGTTGGCACGGTAAAGGCTCTTCCAGCCTCCCTGAATTCCCTTCTTGTGGGCGATCAGGGAAAGCGAGTCGCCACTCACGACGGTGTACGTGCGTGCGGCGGCCGGGGCGGCGGGGGCCTTGGCGGCGGTCTGCGCGGCGGGAGCGGCGAGGGACTGGGCGGCGATCTCGGGGGCGCCGGACACGGGCGCGGCGTCGGCGACGGCCGGGGCGACGAGCGGCAGGGTGAGTGCGGCGCCACTCGTGCCGACCAGGGCGAGGCCTCGGGAGACGGGGCTGCGGCGGGGGCGGCGGTGCTTACCGTGAGCAGGCATGACGGTTTCCTCTCCGGCGCCTGCGGGGTGAGCTGTCGGGTTCGGACGGGAGATGTCCGGCCGCGCGCACGCGGCTTCACCCCGAGCCGTTCCGGATTCCGGACCGGCGTATTCGTGGGTCCCCCGCTCCTGCCGTCGGGTGAAAAGGGAGGTTTACCGAGCGGCGGCAGGATTGGGCGTTCCGCTCGAATGGAGGTGACCGTAGGCCAGTAATGCGACGGATAACAAGGGGGAGGTGTCTCTGGTATCCGGAAATGGATCACGGAATTCGGTTAATTCAAGATCGATGCCGTCCGGGAGGCGTTGAACTTCCTTGCCCAGTACGGGGTGGGGGAGGGGGTCGCCGGACTGTCGGGCCGTGTGAGTGAGCCGTGTCACTCGAAGCGCAATGTCCCATTTGTTGCTTAATTCCTTTCATGGGTAAATAGGATGGTAATTCATATGGTGGGGTGTTCGTCGAGAAGGGGAGAGGTGGCGCGGAGGTGGCGACTCTCCGTGTGGAGGCGAAAGCCGCGAAACCGACATTCCGTCTTGAAGGATGGAGGGAGCCGACTCAGGAGACACCCCCATGCCGCCCTCCACCTCCCTGCTCAGCCCCGACGCCCTCGACCGCGAGGCGGCCGCCCTCTTCGAGAGCGCCACCTGGCAGCGGATCGTCACGGACTGGACCGCCCCCCAGGAGCCGCCGCCGGCGGAGGAGGGCTGGCGGGCGCTGCTCAGCGTGCCGGTGGACCGGCTCGTGGCCGACGCCCTGGCCTCCCTGCCTCCCAAGCTCCCCTCCGAGCGCCGCATCCCGGGGCGGCTCGGAGCCGTGCTGCCGGACCGGCTGCACACCTGGCGCCGCATCGGCCAGGCCGAGCTCCGTCCCTCGGTCCACCTCGGCTACGCGCGCCTGGTGCTGACGGAGTGGGGCTGGCAGAACGCCCCGTACAAGCTGCGTGACGTGCGTGGCGCCCGGTGCGTCTGCGGGGCCCTCCTCGCCGCCCACCGGCTCGGCTACGGCAGCGCCGACACCATGAACGAGGCGGCCGCCTGGATCATGACCGAACTGCGGTCGCGCGGGTGGCAGGGGCTGATCGGGCCGTGGAACAGGGCCCCCGGCCGCACCGGAGCCGACGCCGTGGCGCTCCTCGACGCCACGGTCCGCCGCGCCGCGCACGCCGGCCGCTGACGCCACGCCACGCCGGTGCCACGCTGGTGCCGCGCCGGTGCCGGGCGGCGACCGGAAGGCCGCTGCCCGGCACGCGGGGGAGGGGGTCAGCCGCTGACGCTCGGGGCTCCGGTCTCGATGTGTCCGGTGTACCGGCGCGACCAGCTTCCGTCGATGTCGGCGAGGATCGTGAAGTCGTACCAGCCGTCGTTGTACGCCACCGCGTTGAAGAAGTCCTCGCGGCTGGAGTTCGCCGGCACCGTATAGGTCCACGGACCGTCCGAGCGGTAGGCGTTCGAGCGGATCGTGAAGGTGACGGGCCCGGCCGAGGTGTTGGTCATCCTGAACCACAGGGCCGTCTTGCCCGTCCCCGCCTCGGGCGCGAACCGGGCCGCCACCTCGACGGCCTTGCCCGCCTTGGAGGCGTCCCCGACGAAGCGGCGCAGGAAACGGTTCGGGCCCATCATCGAGATGTCGTACTTCCCCGACCCCGAGCCGAGGCCGATGTTGAAGTAGTCGGTGGCCGTGCCGCCGGGGTCGACGGTGTACTGCCAGGCGGCGGTGTCCCGGTACTGGTGCGGGTGGATCGAGAAGTGCGCCGACCGCTTGGCCTCCACGCCCTGGTTGGTCATGGAGAACCAGGCGAGGATCTTGCCCGCGGCGCCGAACTCGAAGCGGTCGAGGTTGCCGTTCACCTGGTACGGCAGGGCGCGCGCCGGCCGGGTGCCGGACTCCTGGGCGGGCAGCGCGTTGTTCTGCGGTGCCGGGTTCGGCAGCGGGCCGCAGGTGGCCTGCCCGATCACCTTCGCCGTGGACGGAAGGCCGGCGGGCACTCCGTACACCGGGTGGGCGAAGTCGAAGACCCCGGTCAGATCGCCGGTGACCTTCCGCCGCCAGGCGCTGATGTGGGGGCAGGTGGCCGGGGTGCCGAGCGTTGCCGTCCAGCTCTCCATGAAGCGCAGCACCGACGTGTGGTCGAAGACCTCGGAGCTCACCCAACCACCCCGGGTCCACGGGGACATGACAATCATCGGGACGCGGAAGCCCAGGCCGATCGGCACGCCGTCGAGGTACTCGCCCGCGGTGCCCGGAGGGGCGACCGGCGGCGGCACGTGGTCGAAGAAGCCGTCGTTCTCGTCGTAGTTGAGGAACAGCACCGTGGAATCGAAGACCTCGGGATTCGCGGCGAGCGCACGGTAGACGAGGTCGACGAAGTGGGCGCCGTCCCCCGGAGGGGCGTAGGGGTGCTCGGAGAAGGCCTCGTTCGCGACCACCCACGACACCTGCGGCAGGGTCCCCGCGACGACGTCGGCGCGGATCGCCGCGGCGATGTCGTCCGGCGTCGAGCCGGTCACCTTCGGGACCGAACCCATGCCCCGGTCGTACAGCGGATCCCCGGGCCGTGCGTCGGTGAACTTCTTGAAGTACGCGAGGCCGTTGTCGCCGTAGTTGTCCTGGGCGTTCTGGTAGACCTTCCAGCTCACTCCGGCGCGCTGGAGCGCCTCGGCGTACGTCTCCCAGGTGAGGCCCGACTCGTCGCCACCGTCCTTGCTGGAGCCGTCGATCTTGCCGCTCCACAGGAACGTGCGGTTGGGGCCCGTGGCACTCAGCGTCGAGCAGAAGTACGCGTCGCAGATCGTGTAGTGGTCGGCGAGCGCGTAGTGGAACGGGATGTCCCCGCGGTCGAGGTGGCCGAGCGTCCGGGTGTTGCCCACGCCCGTGACCCAGTTGTCGAGGCGCCCCTTGTTCCAGGCGGCGTGCTGCGAGGTCCAGCTGTGCGGCAGGTCGCCGTTGCACTGCGCGAGGGTCTCGCCGTCGACACCGCCGGCCGGTGGGGTGTCGCTGAGCTTCCAGGGGTACTGGCGGCCGCCCCAGTTGGGCTGGTTGAACATGCCCCAGCCGCCGGGCAGATTGCCGGCTGCGCGGTCGCCGAAGCCCCGCACGCCCTTCAGGGTGCCGAAGTAGTGGTCGAAACTGCGGTTCTCCTGCATGAGGATCACCACGTGCCGGACGTCGGCGAGGGTGCCGGTCGCGGTGCTCGCGGCGGCGGACGCCCGGACCGGCGGAAGCGCGGCTCCCGCCATGAGCCCCGCGCCGATCCCGACGAACCCCCTGCGGCTGATGGGAATCATGCCTCGCCCCTCCTGTCACGGTGTGCCCCGGCGGCACGTCGGAGACATGATGAGGGAGGGGAGCTTAAAGGTATACAGCCGTGCGGTAATTACTCGATGAATACCCGCAGGACCTGGGGAGCCAAGCTCTGGATTGGTTCGACATCAGACCAATGAGTCGGATGTCGGGCCAATGGGCAGGTGCCGGGCGAGGGGTGGGGCGTCGGACGACGCGTCAGACGGTGAGGACCTCCACCCCGGCCTCGGTGAGCTGCGCCACCGCCTCCGGGGCGATTCCGGTGTCGGTCACGAGCGTGTCGATCCGGTCCAGGCCGCAGATCCGCGCGAATGCCCTGCGGCCCATCTTCGAGGAGTCGGTCACCACGACGACCCGGCTCGCCCGCTCCGCGAAGAGCCGGCTGATGCTCGCCTCGTCCTCCTGGTGCGCCATCACGCCCAGCTCGGCGTCGACCCCGTCGACACCGAGCACCACCACGTCGAGCACGACCTCGTTGAGCACCCCGACCGTCAGCGGACCCACCAGCTCGTACGTCTGGGGACGGGCGACGCCCCCCGTGGTGACGATCTTGATCTGTGGGCGCACCGCCAGCTCGCCCGCGATGTTGAGCGCGTTGGTCACCACGGTCAGCGCCGGCCCCGCCGACGCGGCGGCCCCCGGCATCTCGGCGCGACCGCTCGCGAACCGCAGTGCGAGCGCCCGCGCGACCTCCGTCGTCGTCGTGCCCCCGTTGAGCCCGACGACCTCGCCGGGCGCGACCAGATCCGCCACCGCCTCCGCGATCCGCCGCTTCTCCGGCGCGTGCCGCGTCGACTTGTACCGCAGGGGCAGCTCGTACGAGACGCCGTGCGCGACCGCCCCGCCCCGCGTCCGTACCAGCAGCTGCTGCTCTGCCAGCTCGTCGAGGTCCCGGCGGATCGTGGCGGCGGAGACGTCGAGCGCGGACGCCGCCTCCTCGACCTCCAGCTTCCCCGAGGCCGCGAGCAGCTCCAGGAGCGCGTTCCACCGCTCGTGCTTGGGCATGGGGCCCTCCCTCCACCGGGGCCGCGACCGCATGACCACCCCGCTCGTGCGCGTCCGATTCTAGCCGCCGACAGGCGTGGAATCTGGAAAGAGGATGCATGTTTCTGCTTGAATGGATGCATCTTCAAGCATCTTCCGTCATTATCGCGCACTCTTCTTGCAAGGAGATCGGCATGACCACTACCCGCACCGCCGTGGAGATCGCCTCCCAGCCGGAGACCTGGCGCCAGGCGGCCCGCACCCTGCCCCAGCACGTCGCGGCCCTGCCCCGACGCGGCGAGCGGGTCGCGGTGATCGGCTGCGGCACCTCCTGGTTCATGGCCCTCGCCTACGCGGAGCTGCGCGAATCGGGCGGCCACGGCGAGACCGACGCCTTCGCCGCCTCCGAATTCCCCTACGGCCGCCGCTACGACCGGGTCGTGGCCATCACCCGCTCCGGCACCACCAGCGAGGTCCTCGCCGTCCTGTCCCGGCTGCGCGGCACGGTCCCCACCGGTGCGATCACGGCGGACCCCACGACCCCGGTGATGGACCTCGCCGACGAGGTCGCCGTCCTCGACTTCGCCGACGAGGAGTCCGTCGTCCAGACCCGCTTCGCGACCACCGTGCTCGCCCTGTTCCGCGCGCACCTGGAGGCCGAGGACGCCCTGCCGGAGGGGCTCGCCACCGTCGAGGAAGCCGCCCGCGACGCCGAACGGGCCCTCACCTCCCCCCTCGACGAGAGCGTGCGCGCGGCGGAGCAGTTCACCTTCCTCGGCACCGGCTGGACGTACGGACTCGCCCTGGAAGCGGGCCTGAAGATGCGCGAGGCGGCCGGCGCCTGGACCGAGGCGTACCCGGCCATGGAGTACCGCCACGGCCCGATCAGCATCACCGGCCCCGGCCGGGTGACCTGGGGCTTCGGCGCCCTGCCCGCGGGACTCGCGGACGAGGTGCGCAAGGTCGGCGGCACCCTCGCCGAGAGCGACCTCGACCCGCTCGCCGAGCTCGTCCGCGCCCAGCGGCTCGCCGTCGCCGTCGCCGAGTCCCAGGGGCTCAACCCGGACACCCCCCGGAACCTGACCCGTTCCGTCGTCCTCACCGACGTCCGTGCCTGACCGCCGCCCCGCCCCCGCTCACCGCCCGGGAGAGACACCATGCCGCTGACGCCCACCGACGAGATCGTCCGCCGCGCCCGCGCCGCGGGCACCGGGGTGGGGGCGTTCAACGTCCTCCAGCTCGAACACGCCCAGGCCATCGTGGCCGGCGCCGAGAACGCCGACCGTCCGGTCGTCCTCCAGATCAGCGAGAACACCGTCCGCTACCACGGCGCCCTGGAACCGGTCGCGCTCGCCTCCCTGGCCGTCGCCCGCGCCGCCAAGACCCCCGTCGCCGTCCACCTCGACCACGCCGAGAACCCCGACCTCGTCCGCGAGGCCGTCGCTCTCGGCCTGGGCTCGGTCATGTTCGACGCCTCGAAGCTCCCGTACGCGGAGAACGTCGCCGCGACCCGCGAGGTCGTGGAGTACTGCCACAGCCACGGCGTCTGGGTCGAGGCCGAACTCGGCGAGGTCGGCGGCAAGGGCGGCGCCCACACCCCGGGCGTACGCACGGACCCCGAGGAGGCACGTGCCTTCGTCGCCGCCACCGGCGTCGACGCCCTCGCGGTCGCGGTCGGCAGCGCCCACCAGATGGTGACCCGGGACGCCGTCCTCGACTTCGACCTGATCGCCCGGTTGCGCGCGGCCGTCGACACCCCGCTCGTCCTGCACGGCTCCTCGGGCGTCTCGGACCCGCACCTCACCGCGGCGATCGCGGCGGGCATGACCAAGGTGAACGTCTCCACCCACCTGAACAAGGCCTTCACCGAGGCCGTCCGCACCCACCTCGCCGAACACCCCACGACGGTCGACCCCCGCACGTACCTGACCCCGGCCCGCGCGGCCGTGGCCCGCGAGGTCGCCCACCTCCTGGCGGTCCTCTCGCCGTGACCCCGGCCCGCTCGGACCTCCTGAAACGCCGTCAGGAGGTCCCGTGCCGAGCCTTCCGCCGCTGCCGACGGGCCCGCCGCCTCACACGTCCTGGACGACCGGCTCCGCGACGAAGAGGGGGATCTCCCGATCGGTCTTGCGCTGGTAGTCGGCGTAGTCCGGGAACGCGGCGACGGCCCGCTCCCACCACGCCTGCCGCTCCTCGCCGGTGACCAGGCGCGTCTTCATGTCCCACACGTGCGTGCCGTCGCGCAGCTCGACCAGGGGCGTGGCCACCAGGTTGTGGTACCAGACGGGGTGCTCGACCGCGCCGCCGTTGGACGCGACGAGCGCGTACGCGCCCTCGTGCTCGACCCGCATGAGCGGGGTCTTGCGGAGCTTGCCGCTCCGGGCGCCGAGGTTCGTGACCAGGACGACGGGAAGGCCCCGCAGCGTCGTGCCCTCGGTGCCGCCGGACGATTCGTACAGCTCGACCTGGTCGCGCACCCACTTCGTCGTGCTGGGCTCGTACTCGCCTTCGAGGGGCATGGCGTGTGTCCTTTCGGATGGCGTCCGGCGGGGCCGGTCCGGTTGCCCCCGACGCTATCCGACACCTCGTGACTCCCGGCGGAGGAACGGGCGCACGGGGCGTGCCCGAGAGGGACGATCCCCCCGCCGTGACCACGCACACGAGCGACACCGACCCCCGCTCCGCCGCCCCCCGACCGCCCGGCCTTCCCGCGCGCACCCGACGTTGAGAAGATCGTCGGCACGACCGTCCGGCCCCGCCCCTTCAGGAGCATCTGGTGCACACCCTCGCGTACGCCGACGTCAAGACCGCCGCCGACCGGATCCACGGCCACATCCGGCCCGTCGCGGTCACCCCCGCCGAGCCCGGAGACGCGCCCCGGGACGAGCCGTACGAGCTCCACTTCGCGCTGGAACTCATGCAGCACACCGGCTCCTTCAAGGCCCGCGGCGCGCAGAACTTCCTCCTCGCGCACCGGGAGGAGGGCACCCTGCCGGCCGCCGGCGTCACCATCGCCTCCGGCGGCAACGCCGGCCTGGCCTGCGCCTGGGCAGCCCGTCGGCAGGGCGTCCGCGCCACCGTCTTCCTTCCCACCACCGCTCCCCAGGTGAAGATCGACAAGCTGCGCGGCTACGACGCCGACGTACGGCTCGTGGGGACGGAGTACGCCGAGGCGCTCGCCGCCTGCGAGGCGTTCGCCGCCGACACCGGCGCCCTCGCCTCCCACGCCTACGACCACCCCCTGATCGCCGCGGGGGCCGGCACCCTCCTCGACGAGATCCACCGGCGGATCCCGGACCTCGACACCGTCGTCGTCGCGGTCGGCGGCGGCGGACTCTTCGCCGGGGTCGCCACCGCCGCCCGGCACCACGGCATCCGTACCGTCGCCGTCGAACCCGAGAACTGCCGCGCCCTCGACGCCGCCGTCCGGGCCGGACGTCCCGTCGACGTGACCGTCGACTCCGTCGCCGCCGACGCCCTCGGCGCCCGCCGCGCCACCTCCCTCGCCGTGAGCGCCGCCCGGCAGGAAGGAGTCCACCCCGTCCTGGTCGCGGACACCGACATCGTCCGCGCCCGCCGGGCCCTCTGGGAGGATCGCCGCCTCGCCGTCGAACACGCCGCAGCCACGGCCCTGGCCGCCCTCACCGCCCCCGCCGAAGCCCGCACCGGCTACCGCCCGGCACCGGGCGAGAAGGTCTGCGTCGTCCTCTGCGGCGCCAACACGGACCCGACGGACCTCACGCGAGCGCAGACCACCGCCGGCCCGTCCCACTAGCGTCCGGGCCGGGGAGCAGACACCGAAGCGACCCGGCAGGCACGCACCACCGCGGCCGCCCACCTCTCCCGACACCACGTCAGAACGGAGCCGTCATGACGACGCCCGACGAGCACACCCTCCTCCGCCGCGCCATCGCCCTCGCCGCCAAGGCGAGGGAAGGCGGCGATCCCCCGTTCGGGTCGCTCCTCGCGGCCCCGGACGGGACCGTCCTGGCCGAGGAGCACAACACCACCCTCACGGACCGGGACATCACCGCGCACCCCGAACTGAAGCTCGCCCGGTGGGCGGCCCGGGAACTGGACCCGGCCACGGCGGCCAAGACCACCATGTACACCAGCTGCCAGCCGTGCGGCATGTGCGAAGCGGTCATCCGGCAGGCGGGCCTCCGCCGCGTCGTGTACGCCCTCTCCCATGAACAGCTCCTCGACATCCGCCCGGCCAGTGGCCGCCCGCCCGTGCCGCAGGACGGCCCCGCCCTGCTCGACGAGGTGCGGGCCGTGGTCGAGGGGTACTACCGCTGACCCGGCCACCTGTCAGCGCCGGAGCTCCTCCCGGAGGTGCTCCCCGCCGTGGAGATCGGCCGGCGCCTCGGCGGTTCTGGGACCAGGGGTACGCCCCCGCGGCCCTGGAGTTCGCCCTCCAGGACCGCGGGCTCGACCGGCTCCCCGCCGGAGGGCCGTCAGTGGCGTTCCGGCAGGTCCCGCTCCGCCGGCAGCGACGAGAAGTCGCGGGCAGCCGGTGAGGAGGCAGCCCGCGAGGACGGCGCCACCGTCGGCTTCTTGCCGCAGAAGGCCGCCTCCAGCGTTCCGCCGAGCGCCGTGTTGGCGGCACCGTGGTTCGAGGTGTTCGCCACGGCCGACAGGCTGCGCCGCCCGTCGCGGGTCGAGAAGGCGTACGTGTAGAAGCCCTGCACGGTGCCCGTGTGGCCGAACACCTGGGTGCCGCAGGACAGGTCGTAACGGCGCAGGCCGAGACCGTAGAACCGGGTGTTGGTGGTGTCCGTCGGCGTGACCGTCGTCATCTCCTCCAGCATCGCCGGGGACAGCAGCCGGCCGCGCATGAGCGCACTGGTGAAGGCGTTCAGATCGGCGGGGCTGGAGATGACCGCCCCGGCCGACTGCGCCCAGGACACGGTCTGTTCCGTGGAGTCCACGAGCGGGTCGCCGGCCGCGTCCGGGTGCAGGTACCCCCGCACGTGCAGGCCCTTGATGCGCGTGTCGGGATGGACGTACGAGGTCCTGCGCAGCTTCAGCGGCTTGAAGATGCGGCGCTCGTACGCGTCGGACACCGGCCGGCCCGTGAGCTTCTCGATGAGCATGCCGACGACCACGAAGTTCGCGTTGGAGTACTTGTACGCCACGCCGGGTTCGGTGGTGCGGGGCTCGCTCAGGGAGAGGTCCACGAGCTCCCGGTAGCTGAACACCCGGTTCCGCACGGCCTCGAAGCCGGGCACGGTGTCGGCGAACATCGCGTCGGTGTAGTCGGCGAGCCCGCTGCGGTGGGTGAGGAGATGCCGGACCGTGATGCGGTCGTCGGGAAGCAGTCCGGGCAGGTACCGGTTGACGGGCGCGTCGAGTTCCAGCCGGCCCTCCTCCACCAACTGCAGGAGCACGACCGTGGAGAACGTCTTGCTGACGCTTCCGATCCGGAACCGCGCGTGGATGTCCATCGGCGCCCCCGACGTCCGGTCCCGGACGCCGGCGGTCCGGCTCTCGACCCCGTCCGGGCCGGTGAAGCGGGCCATCGCCCCCGGAGCGCCGTTGGCCATGGCCGAGTCGAGCGCGGCGGTCACGCCCTCCATGTCCGGGGCGGGAACCGCGGGTGCGGCCGCCGCGGCGGGGGAGAGGGGAGCGGCGAACGCGCTCGTGGCGGGGACGACACCCGCCGCGAGGGCGGCGATCAGTGTGGTGCTCACGGCCAGGCGGCGGTGCGACGAAAGGGGCACGGTGATTCCTCGACTTCTTCCGGAACGTTCGGCGCGGCACTGGGCGGGGGTGGGCCGCAGGGGCGGGGACCGCGTCGCTGCCGCGCGCGACCCCCGTGCCCAACGATCATGAGTGCCGTCGCGTACCGGAGGTTCCTGACACGGGCGACGAGTTCCGGACGGCGCAGTTCCGTCCCGGGTGCGGCCCGGCCGGGACCACGACGCGGGGCGCCGGCTCCAGGGCTCCGGTTCCAGGGCTCCGGCTCCCCGGGCACCACGGCCCGACGGCCCGACGGCCCCCCGGACGCACAGGGCCTCGCCCCCCCCGCGCGCCCGACGGTCAGAGACGTCCGCGGCCGCCGCTGACCAGCGAGGACACGCGTACGCGTACCCTCGTGGACGTGTCTGCTTCACGTCTCCACCGCGTCGCCGTCCTCGTACTCGAAGGCGCGAAACCCCTCGACGTCGGAATCCCCGCGCAGGTGTTCACGACCCGTGCGAGCATGCCGTACGAGGTACGGGTCTGCGGCGCGGAGCCCGGCGTCGTGGCCGGTGGCGACGGCCTGTCGTACCAGGTCGCCCACGGCCTGGAAGCGCTCGCGTGGGCCGACATCGTCTTCGTCCCCGGCTACCGCCACCCGGACCGCGAGGACCCGCCGCAGGCCGTCGTCGACGCGCTGATCGCCGCCCACGCGCGCGGGGCGCGGCTCGCCGCCATCTCGACGGGAGCCTTCGCCCTCGCCGCCACCGGCCTCCTCGACGGCAAACGGGCCACGACGCACTGGCACTACGCGCGGGCGCTCGCGGCCAAGCGGCCGCTGATCCACGTCGACGAGAACGTCCTCTTCGTCGACGAGGGCAGCATGCTCACCTCCGCCGGCGCCGCCTCCGGCATCGACCTGTGCCTCCACATCCTGCGCGGGGACCTCGGCGTGGGCGCCTCGAACCACGCCGCCCGGCGGCTCGTGGCCGCCCCGTACCGCAGCGGCGGACAGGCGCAGTACGTGCCCCGCAGCGTGCCGGAGCCGCTCGGCGAGCGGTTCGCCGCCACCCGCGAATGGGCGCTGCACCGGCTCGGCGAACCCCTCACCCTGGAGATACTCGCCCGGAACGCGGCGGTGTCGCCGCGCACGTTCTCCCGCCGGTTCGTCGAGGACACCGGCTACACGCCGATGCAGTGGGTCATGCGCGCCCGCATCGACATGGCCCGTGAACTGCTCGAACGATCCGAGCGGGGCGTCGAGCAGATCGCCGCCGACGTCGGCCTGGGCACCGGGGCCAATCTCCGTCTGCACTTCCAGCGCATCCTCGGCACCACACCGACCGAGTACCGGCGCACCTTCGCGCAGGGGGAGTAGCCGGCCCGCCGGCCCCTTGGCGCGATACTTGCGGACCGTGGCGATCACGCCGCTGGTCGGAGCGATCATTCCGCGCGAACCTGGGTGGCGAATCGGAAGGGACACCGCTCATGACTCGTATCGCCATCAATGGTTTCGGCCGCATCGGACGCAACGTGCTGCGCGCGCTCCTCGAGCGTGACAGCGACCTCGAGGTCGTCGCCATCAACGACCTCACGGAGCCCACGGCCCTTGCGCGGCTCCTCGCCTTCGACTCGACCTCGGGCCGTCTGGGCCGTCCGGTCACCGTCGACGGGGACACCCTCGTCGTCGACGGCCGCCGCATCAAGGTGCTCGCCGAGCGCGAGCCGGCGCAGCTGCCGTGGGCCGAACTCGGCGTCGACATCGTCCTGGAGTCCACCGGCCGCTTCACCTCGGCCAAGGCCGCCCGCGCACACCTCGACGCCGGCGCCAAGAAGGTGCTCGTCAGCGCGCCCGCGGACGGCGCCGACGTCACCCTCGCCTACGGCGTGAACACCGACGCGTACGACGCCGATCTGCACACGATCGTCTCGAACGCCTCCTGCACGACGAACGCGCTCGCGCCCCTCGCGAAGGTCCTCGACGACCTCGCCGGCATCGAGCACGGCTTCATGACGACGGTTCACGCCTACACGCAGGAGCAGAACCTGCAGGACGGCCCGCACCGCGACCCGCGCCGCGCCCGCGCCGCCGGCGTCAACATCGTGCCGACCTCCACGGGCGCCGCGAAGGCCATCGGCCTCGTGCTGCCGAAGCTGGACGGCAAGCTGTCCGGCGACTCGATCCGCGTGCCGGTCCCGGTGGGCTCGATCGTCGAGCTCAACACGACCGTCTCCCGCGACGTGACCCGCGAGGAGGTCCTGGAGGCCTACCGCGCCGCGGCCGAGGGCCCGCTGGCCGGTGTCCTCGAGTACTCGGACGACCCGCTGGTCTCCGCCGACATCGTGGGCAACCCGCACTCGTCGATCTTCGACTCGGCCCTCACCCGCGTCGAGGGACGTCACATCAAGGTCGTCGCCTGGTACGACAACGAGTGGGGCTTCTCGAACCGCGTGATCGACACCCTGCAGCTCCTCGCCACGCGCTGACGACGAGCCGAACCGCCGACCCCGCCGCACGCGGTGGGGACAGGCCCGGTCACACGCCGGCCCCGACCGCACGGGGGCCGGCGTGTGGCGCGTTCTCGGCCCGGAACCGTCCTTGACGGACCGGGCCGGTACGGGGACGTGCCACCGTTCGAAGGGGGAGTTCGCCGGAGTTCTTCGCCCGGCACCCGAGCCGACACGAGCTCACCGCTCCCGACACGCCGACCGGGGCCCGTTCCCGACACGCCGACCGGAACCCGTTCCCGGCCGGCGTACACGGCCCTCTCCTCAGCTCAGCCGACCGCGTCGAACAGCAGCTTCGCGGCCACCGTCGCCCCGTCGGAGCGGACCGTACCCGCCACCGCCTCCGCGCGGGCGAGGGTCCCGGGCGCGAGGGCCGTCTCCAGCGCCGCAGACAGGGACTCGACGGACGGGCTCGCGCCGTCGTGCGCGACCCCGATGCCCAGGTCGGACACGCGGCCCGCCCAGTACGGCTGGTCGGCGCCCTGGGGCACGACGACCTGGGGCGCGCCCGCCCGCGTGACGGTCGTCGTGGTGCCCGAACTGCCGTGGTGCACGACGGCGGCGACCCGGCGGAAAAGCGCCTGGTGGTTGACCTCCCCGACGACGAAGCAGTCGTCGCGGTCGTCGACGAGGGACAGACCGGCCCAGCCCCTGGCGACGACCGCGCGGCGGCCCCGCGCGCGGACCGCCTCGATCGCCACCCGGGCGATGTCCGTGGCGGCGCCCATGGTCGTGCTGCCGAAGCCCACGTACACCGGCGGAGCACCGGCGTCCAGGAACTCCACGAGGTCGGCGGGAAGCGGGCGTTCGTCGGGGAGGATCCACGCGCCGGTCTGCACCACGTCCAGGTCCGTCGGCCGCCAGGGATCCAGGACGGGGTCCGTGGCCAGCCACGGGTGGTCGGTGAAGGCGTAGTCACGGACGTCGTCCACCGGCGCCAGGCCGGCCGCGGCCCGTTGGGCGTCGAGCAGCTCCCCGAACATCTCGTTCGCGACGCGGGCGTCCAGGTCCCACAGCACCCGGTTGTCCGTCACCTCCCGCGGCAGCGGCCGGCCCCGCCGCGCGGGCGGCCGGCGGTACGGAGACGGAAGGACGACCGGCTGATGGCAGGCGTGTACGTAGCGGATGCCCAGCTTCTCGGCCACCGACCGCGCACCGGCCGTGACCGGCAGCGGACCGGTCGCCACCAGCACGTCACCGCCCTCGGCCACCGCGGCGACCGTCTCGAACTGAGCGGCCATCAACTCGGCGGCGCGCTGGGCCAGTCCCACCGCCGACCCCGGTGCGACCGTCGTCACCAGCGGACGCACCGGCCGACCGGTCGGCACCACGGACAGTCCGGCTTCGGCGAGCCGCTCCGCGAACTCCTCGTCCGGCGGCGCGCACACCCGCACCTCCGCACCGAGCTCCCGCAACGCCACCGCGAGCCCCGCCATCGGCTCGACACTCCCGCGCGCCCCGTACGTCGACAACACCACACGCACTCCGTGACTCCCCTTCCACAACTGCCGGCCCGACAGAAGGATTCTCTCCCCCGCGGTCCGTTTCAGAGGGAGAGGGGCCGGGAGGCGGACGACTCCGCGATGTAGACCAGGCCGTCGAACTCGGCGGCCGGGGAAAGCGGTCTCTGCTGGAAGCGGTAGGTCCAACGAGGCACCATGGCCCCGAAGCCGCGAGAGAAGCCACTGCCGTCGAGCCACTCCCGGACGGCTGCCGGCGCATCGGCCGCGCTCCGCAGATCCACGAGGTGATCGCCTGGACGGGCGGCGGCGAGCCGAGCCTCCACGGTGCCGGCGCGGGGCGGCCCGATCCGATGGGTGACGACGGCGCCGGCTCGCGGACGGGCCCGAGAACGGAGCCGCATCCGCCGCGCGCGGAACGCGCCGCGACCGAACAGCAGCCCCAGCGCGTAATAGGCGTCGCCGTACCGGGAGTGAAGGTGCCGTCCCAGGGACGGCACGGCGCCGCCGTGGCGGACGTACGCGTCGACGGCCGGCGCGGCCGACGCGCTCGCCTCCATGGCCAGGACCGAGAACCCCAGCTCGGTCACCAGGAACTCCAGGAGACGGTGCTTGAGCTGGAAGAACTCCCGTGTCCCGTGCGTCGCTTCCCCCAGACCGACGACCCTCACGCCGTCGAGGACACCCTTCAGCGGCTGGAGATCGGTGGTGGGCGCGCCGGCGGTGAGGCAGGCCAACGGCAGGGCCGCCCGGGCCAACCACGACGTCACCTCGTCGGACACGCACGTCCCCCTCCCTGTTCTCCACCGAGCATGCCTGCCCGTCGTCCCGGACGCCGGGAAACCTCCCGTCTCCGTCCGGATGACGTCGGCCGGACCGCCACGCAGGGGAGCCGTCGGCCGACTGGATACCGCGGTGGGGCGACATCCCGGCCCACCACCCCGCACCGCACGAACGCCCGGTAGGCGCCGAGCGGCTTACGGGAGCCTTGAAGCTCCTATAGATCGTCAAGCTGGTCAGCTGCGGCCCGTTTGCATCGCGGTGGCATGCTTCAGCCTGTGATTGAGCCTCCTCGGATCGGTATTTCGCCGGCCGTTCCTCCTGTATCTGCTTCATGGCGGCGTATCGACGCATGGCTGGCCCGGCATGCACCCGCCCGGCTGGCGGACCTGCGGCCGCCGGCGACGACAGGTGCGATCGACGCCCTGGAGTCGCGGATGAACCTACGGCTGCCCGACGATCTGCGTGCCTCGCTGCTCTGCCACGACGGCGACACCTCGTATCTCAAGGTCCTTCCATGCGGTCCGCTGTACTCCACCGAGCGGATCGCCGAGGTCCGGCAGATGCGCATGGAGGTCTGGGACGACACCGAGGACCCTGACGAGGAGGAAACGCCGTGGTGGCGGGAACACTGGATTCCCTTCGCCGGTCGGGACGGGGACGACTCGTTCATCGATGCCGGCCAGGGCATGTGGCGGGGTCATCTGGGTAACGCCCCGCACGCCGACACCGCGTGCTTTTTGGGCTGGCCAAGCCTGGGTGCCTGGCTCCACGAGATCTCTGAAGCGATGGAACATCACGACCGGCCCGAGCGACTGACCGCAGTAGCCCGGCCCATCGTCGGCAAGGACGGATGGATCGACTGGTAAAGCCGACGGCTCAGCGCTGCACGCGTTCCTTGCCTGTGGTTGAGACGGGAAGCCCGCGGGCGGCACCTGGTTGACGCGGCTCGGGGCTGTGATGTGTCTGTGGACCTCGGGGGCGACGAACCTCTTGAGGCATCTGATGATGTCTTTGGTGGTCATGCCTTCGGCGGTGCGTCTGGCGACGGAGTCCCGGGTCCGCTGATCGTGTGGCATGCGGACCAGGACGATGGTGTAGAGGGCGCTGTTGGCGTGCCGGTCTCCGCCGCGGTTGATGCGATGGCGGTTGGTGCGGCCGGACGAGGCCGGGACCGGGGCCGCGGCGCACAGGTGCGCGAAGGACGATTCGGATCTGAGCCGGTCGGGGTTGTCTCCCGCGGTGATCAGCAGCTGGCCGGCCGTCTCGGTGCCGACCCCCGGCAGCGCGACGAGGCTGGGAGCGGCTCGCCTCACGAGGGAGCGAGGGCCGCGTCGGCCTCTTTGATCTCCTGCTGGAGGGCCCGGTAGCGCCGGGCCAGACGGCGCAGTGCGGTCTTGACCGCGCAGGCCGGGTCCGCGAGGTCACCAGCCGGCCGGGTCCGGGCGAGGGTGTCGATCAGCAGGCCGGTGGGCAGTCCCCGGAGCTTGTCGCGCAGCGCGGAGGGAGCGGTGACCATGAGAGTGCGGAGCTGGTTGAGGGCCTGTGTCCGGGCCTTGACGGCGCTCTTGCGGACCACACGCAACGCGCGGATGGCTTCCACGGCCAGACCCGGAGTCAGACCCCCGAGTGATGCCGCCTCCATCCTCACTGTCAGACCCCTGCGACAGGATGGTGGGCATGACGACAACGCCCGCCGTTGAGGCGCACTTCAGCCTGTCCAGCCGTGCTGCGTACGAGGCCGCCATCGAGCGACTGCGCGACGCGTCCCGCACGTACTTCGGCGCGGGCTACAGCGTCATGGACGACGCCGCGTACGACCGGCTGCGGCTCGACGTGAAGGCCTGGGAGGCGGAGCACCCCGGGGACGTCGCACCGGACTCGCCCGCCGACCAGGTCGCCGACGGCGCCGCCCCGGCCGGCGACGTCGCGCACACCACGCGACTGCTCAGCCTCGACAACGTCTTCGCGCCCGAGGGGCTCGTCGCCTGGGGCGCCTCGCTCCGGCGGAGGCTCGGGCACGAGCCGGCGGGAGGGTTCACCGTCGAGCCGAAGATGGACGGTGCGGCCGTCGCCGCCCGATACCGTGACGGACGCCTGGTGCAGATCATCACCCGCGGCGACGGCGCGCGGGGCGAGGACGTCAGCCACGTCATCGGGACGATCGTGGGCCTCCCCGAGCAGCTGCCCGTCCCCGCCACCTTCGAGGCGCGCGGCGAAGTCCTCTT
Organism: Streptomyces sp. NPDC006197; assembly: GCF_040613865.1. Classification (NCBI taxonomy): domain Bacteria; kingdom Bacillati; phylum Actinomycetota; class Actinomycetes; order Kitasatosporales; family Streptomycetaceae; genus Streptomyces; species Streptomyces sp. NPDC006197. Next base: position 40,961 of record NZ_JBEXSZ010000024.1, read on the forward strand.
CACGCAGGAGCAGTTCGAGGCGGCCAACGAGATACGGATCGCGCACGGCGCAGACGTCTTCGCCAATCCGCGCAACGGAGCCGCCGGCACGCTGCGGGCGAAGGACCGGCCCTACCGCCTGGCCATGACCTTCTGGGCGTACGGCGCCGTCGACCTCGACGGCCGGGCGTTCCTGCCCGCCGGGGCCGGTCACGCCGAGACCCTGGCCGCGGTGGCGGAAGCCGGGGTGCAGACGACGGCGGCGACCCCGGCCGGACTGCACGTGGTCGCCTTCCTCGCCGAGGCCCAGCGGAGGGTCGACGCGATCGCCTCGATGCGCGCGAGCCTGCCGTTCGGCATCGACGGCGTCGTCATCAAGGCCGACAGTGCAGCCGAGCAGGCGACGGCGGGCTTCGGCAGCCGTTTCCCGTACTGGGCGATCGCCTACAAGCTTCCGGCCGTCGAACGCCAGACCGTCCTTCAGGACGTGTTCTGGGAAGTGGGCCGTACGGGTGTGCTCGCCCCGACGGCCGTGCTCGCCGCCGTGGAACTCGACGGCTCCACCGTCACCCGCGCCACCCTGCACAACCCCGCCGACATCCTGCGGCGGGACCTCCACATCGGGGACACCGTGACCGTCCACAAGGCCGGCGACATCATCCCGCGCGTCCAGGCAGCCGTCGTCGAGCTCCGCCCGGACGGCGCCGTTCCGGTGCCGCTGCCCGGGGCGTGCCCCCACTGCGGCGGGGAGATCGACAAGAGCCAGGAGCGGTGGCGCTGCGCGAAGGGCACGGCCTGCGCGCTCGCGCCGCTGATCGAGTACGCCGCCGGGCGCGACATCCTCGACATCGACGGTCTCGGCAGGAAGTACGTCGACGCGCTGATCGCCGCCGGTGTCGTCGGTGACGTCGCCGACCTGTTCACCCTCACCGAGGAGCAGCTCACCGCCGCCTCCGGCAGTGCCAAGCGGGGCGCAAAGCTGGCCGAGCAGATCCGGCTCGCCAAGTCCCGTCCCCTCAGTCGCGTTTTCTGCGCGCTCGGTGTGCCGGGCACCGGCCGCAGCATGTCCCGGCGCATCGCCGCGTACTTCGGCACGATGGAGGCCATCCGGGCAGCCGACGCCGCCGCCCTGCAGGAGGTCGAGGGCATAGGCCCGGAGAAGGCGCCGGTCATCGTGGAGCAGGTCGCCGCGCTCGCCCCGGTGATCGACAAGCTGATCGCGGCGGGCGTGGGCATGATCGAGCCGAGGCCGGAGGAGACCGAGGACGCGGTCGACGGGCCGCTGAGCGGGAAGACCGTCGTCGTGACGGGAAAGATGACCGGCCCGCTGGACGGCTGGGGGCGCTCCGAGATGGGCGCGCTCATCGAGAAGGCCGGCGGGCGCGCGGGCAGCGGCGTGAACTCCAGGACCACGTACCTGGTCGCGGCGCCGTCGGCGAACGGCAAGCCGAGCTCGAAGGCCGTCAAGGCCGCGGAACTGGGCGTCGAGGTCCTCACCCCGGAGGACTTCGCCACGCTGGTGGCCGCGTACCTGGACTGAACCGAGCCGCACGTCTGCCGGGGCCCGCTCCTCTCCGGCCCGGCTCGGTCGGACGTCGAGCTCGACGTCCGTGAGCGGGTAGGCCACGCGCAGGAGCGGGTGTGGCAGGCCGGCGGGTCCGACAGGCGCAGCCGGGCCTCCTCGGCGTCGTGGACGGCGCCCTTGACGGCCCGGAGGCGGCAGAGGCCGCACTCGCCGGAGCGGCACGCCGCCTCGGGGCGGATGCCGGCCTTCTCCAGGGCGTCGGCGGCCAGGGCGTTGGCGGCGGCGGCACCCCACTCCGCCGGCAGGGTCACGTCGAACCGGCCGGGCGCCACCGCCCGGTACAGATCGTGCTCCCGTACGAAGTCCAGCTCGCCGGCGATGCCGAGTCGCTCGAACAGCCCGCGCAGCGAGAACGCCTGGGCCCTCCGCCCCGATGCCGGAGAGCTGGTGCAGGGCCACATCGAACTCGTACCACCCACGCCGGAACCGCCCGGCACGTTGTGCCACTCGACCAGGAGGGTCCGTGCGCCCGCCTGCTGGAGGGGGGCGGCCGCGGTCAGACCGGCGTTTCCGGCGCCGATGACGACGGCGCCGTAGTCACCGCTCACGCCGGGTCCGCCTCGGCGACCCCGGCGGCGGGGCGGTGCCGACGGCCTCGGCGGCGATGCGGTCGAACTGCGCCCCATCGCCTCGGCCAGACCCGCGCGCCCGGTCGTGCAGGCGCGCGGCGAGCCGGGTCCGTGCTTGTGGGGGGTCAGCCCAGCTTCTTGAGCAGCTCAGCGGCGAGCGGGGCGGAGGAGGACGGGTTCTGGCCGGTGACCAGGTTGCCGTCGACGACCACGTGCGGCGCCCACGGCTCGCCGACCTGGACGTCCACGCCGGCCTCGACGAGCCGGGTCTCCAGCAGCCACTTCGCCTTCTCGGCGAGGCCCGCCTGAGTCTCCTCGGCGTTGGTGAAGGCGGCGACCTTGCGGCCGGCGAAGGCGTTCGAGCCGTCGGCGTCGGTGGCGGAGAGGAGCGCGGCGGGCCCGTGGCACACGACGCCCAGGGGCTTGCCCGAGCGCAGGGTGTCGACCAGCAGCCTGCCGGAGGTGGGGTTCACGGCGAGGTCCTCCATGGGGCCGTGGCCGCCGGGGTAGAAGACGGCGTCGTAATCGGCCGGACGGGCGTCCTCCAGCCTGATCGGGTGCTGGATCTCCCCGATGGAGGAGAGGGCCGCGGCGACCTTGTCCGCGCCTTCCCGGCCCCCGTTGACCTCGGGGGCGAGGCTGCCCGCGTCGACGGTCGGGACGACACCGCCGGGCGTGGCGACGACGACCTCGTGACCGGCGGCCTTGAACGCCTCGTACGGCGCGACGACCTCCTCGGCCCAGAAGCCGGTCGGGTGCTTGGTGCCGTCGGCCAGCGTCCAGTGGTCGACGCCGGTCATCACGAAAAGGATCTTCGACATGAAGGAACTCCAGGGGATGGCGGGCCCGACCGGGGCCCGGGGACGGGGCGCACACTGACACTCTGACCCGAGTGACGTCCTCCGGCGAGATCGCCAGTGCGGCGACGTCCTCGACAGTAGGTCGGGGACTCATAGGTATCCAATGAGGAAACCAATGTCTCCGATAGGAATCCCAATGGACCACCAGGGAATACGAGCACGTCGGGCCCGGGCGATCGTCCTCCGGAGCAAGGGACTGAAGAGTTGGCGGACGATGGCTGCTCAGCACGCCAGCACCGGGTGGGCCCCGGCCCGGTATGCGTCGATCAGATCCGACGCGGCCGCCTCGGCGGCGAGCGTCGCGCCACCGATCGCGATGTCGCCCCGCCTACAGCTCGTAGTCCTGGGCCAGCTCCTCCCAGCGAATGCTGCGAAGCGCAAGATCAGCGTCCTCGCCCGCCGGCACCTCCGGGAGGGGCTGGAACCAGGCGACGACGAGGGCGGAACCGTCCATTGCCGGGTCAAGCGCCGCGGAGTCGAAGGCACCGACGCAGAACACGGAAGGCAGCACTTCAACGGGACCGAAGGCGCCGGCGGTCTCGTCCGGGTACTCGCGGGAAGGCGGAACAAGATGAACCGGCGTGGAGGGAAACGCGCGTTCGGCCCGCCGCTGAAGCCAACTGATCTTCAGGTCGTTGATGCGCTTGCACGGGTAGCCCTCCAGCATCCCCCCGTAGGTCGAAGACATCTGTAGCTCGGTGAGTCGGATCGAACGACCGGACGAGAGAAGTATGTGACCCAGTGACATGCCGCCACCTTATGTACAAGATTCACTTCCGGGACGCGGCCCAGGACAAACGCGGCCGTACTCCCCGGCACTGTCACGGCCGCCCTTGCCCTTGGCTGCGTACGTGAGCCCGCTGCAGCCAGAGGGCTACGCCGAGACTGAGTGGCCCGCCCCCTCCGGGTCCGGGAACACGTCCCACAAACCCATGGGATCTCCCTACGGCCATTCTGCCGTGCGGCGGGATGGCCGCATTCGACAGGCGTCATGGCCTCCGGCTCGGCCAGTCGGATGATCGGCCGGGCAGTTCCTAGTCCCACCAGAAGGACCAGGAAGTCCGTCCCGCCAGGTCCGTCGCGTACTCGGGGAAGGGCGTGGGCGGGTCGTCGAGGATGTTGTTCGCGGTTGAGAGCACGTGCTCCAGGGCGAGCAGGGCCGCGTGCTCCGCCTCGACGGGAGGTCTCGCGACCGACACGTGCAGCTCGCTGCCGAAGGCCGCCACGACCTGGGCACCGAACCGGTCCTCCCAGCTCCGCAGGAGTGCGCAGAAGAGAGGCAGCGGTGCCTCCGCGGACCAGCCGATCGACGCCAGGGCGTCGCTGCCGCGACGGGCGGGGACGAGAACGAGACGGCACTCGTCCAGCCCGAACCGGCCCGCCTCGACGACCCCGGCCAACAGACGCGAAGCGGCCTCCTCCGGGGTCGGGTGGACACAGGAGCGGGATCAGCCGTGTGCTGGTCGCTCGCTCAGCAGGCGCGGCCACAACTTTTCGACGCCTCGGGGGAATGTGTCAGAGACCCATAGAAGGGTGGAGCCACAGGACAAGAACCGGCCGGGAGGCAGGCCGTCGGGCAGGGCGAACGACATGACCGCACCGTAGCCCGAGGCACTGACAACGCCGCCGCGAGCTGTTCAACCCGGGGCTCCGACTCGCAAGGGCCTGCGGGGCGTGCGTCGTTCTGATCCCGGAGCGCGTGAGGGAGCCCGGTGTGGCAGGCGTTCAGCGGCAGGAAGTCGTACGGCGTGGACGCGGCGGTCGGCCGGAAGGAGTCGGCACCGGCGGCCCGTGACGGTGCCGACTCCTCATCGCCTTCGTCGGCCGCTGTCACGCACGCGGCTCGTCGGCGAGGTCATGGAGGGTGATCGCCTGTACCGGGCAGGCGCGTGCCGCCTCGCGGACCAGTGTTCCGGTGCCGTCCTCCCGGCCCGGGATGACCGTCCCGAATCCGTCGTCGTCCTGGGTGAAGACGTCCGGGGAGGTCAGGGCGCACTGCCCCGCGCCGATGCAGACGTCCGCGTCGATCGATACGCGCATGGGCACCGCTTCCTCCGTCATGTTCCGCATCGCTCCTTTCACCACGTGAGGGGGAGTTCGAGCATCCCCTGGATCGTGTCGCCCGGCTTGAACGGGATCTCCTCGGCCGGGGCGGCCAGCCGGAGCCCCGGCAGTCGGCGCAGGAGCGTCCCGAGCGCGATCTCCAGTTCCGCGCGGGCGAGGTTCTGCCCGAGGCACTGGTGGATGCCGAAACCGAACGCCACGTGATGGCGGGCGGACCGGGCCCAGTCGAGGGTGTCCGGGTCGCTGTACGCGGAGGCGTCCCTGTTGATGACCGAGGTGGAGAAGACCACGCCCTCGCCCGCCCGGATCACCGTCCCGGCGACATCGATGTCCTCCCGCGCGACCCGCAGCAGCCCGTCGGCGATCGACAGGAACCGCAGCAGCTCCTCGACGGCGGCCGGCACGAGCCCGGGGTCCGCCCGCAGCTCCGCCAGCCGCTCCGGGTGGCGCAGCAGGGTGTACGTGCCCAGGGAGATCATGTTCGCCGTGGTCTCGTGGCCGGCCACCAGCAGGATCGTGGCCAGCTGCACCAGTTCCTCGCGTTCGGGGCCGCCGTCTCCGGAGCCGCGTGCCACCAGGTCGTCGAGGACGCCCTCGCCGGGCTTCCGGCGCTTGCGGTCGATCAGGTCCCCGAGGTAGCCCTCCAGTTGGGCCAGCGCGTCCTCGGTGTCCGCGACCGTCGGACCGCGCAGCAGCCGCCGCGACTGCTCCTCGAAGAAGTCGTGGTCCGCGTACGGCACGCCGAGCAGGTCGCAGATGACGATCGACGGCACGGGCAGGGCGAACGCGCTCACCAGCTCCGTCGGCGGCCCCTGTGCCTCCATCGCGTCGAGGAGCCGGTCCACGGTCTCCTGGATGCGGGGCCGCAGGGTCTCGGCGCGCTTGAGGGTGAAGCTGGGGATCAGCAGCCGCCGCTGGGCGTTGTGCTCGGGGTCGTCCCAGCCGAGCAGCGCCGTGCGCCGGCGCCTGCGCACGGCCGTGGCGCGTTCCGTCGGCAGCGGGAAGTCGTCACGGGTCGAGTCGGTGGACAGCCGCTGGTCCGCGAGGAGCGAGCGGGCGGCCGCGTGTCCGGTGACGAGCCACACCGGCCTTCCGTCCCACAGGGTGACCCGCGTCAGCGGGTGCTCCTCCTCGGTCCGGGGGTAGGCGGTGGGCGGGTGGTAGGGGCAGGTCCGGTCCTGGGGGAACGCCACGGCTTTCGTCACGGGGGCCTCGCTAGGAGCGCATCGATGGCAGGGGCTGTGTTGCCGTCTCCACTACATGCCTCAGGCACCTATCTGGTCTACGCACAGTTCGGCCATTCCACCGGAACGGGCGCGGCCCGTACGGCGGGTGGTCTCATGAGGGGTTTCGGCCCGGGCGTTTGGGCCTGAGGCGTTTCCTTCGGTTCCGGTACGCCTCCACCGAGGCCGTTCCCGCGCACCTGTGGGCGGCCTGACAGGTGGCCGTAAACGCACCTGCCGTGGCGGACGTCGGCGACGCCCGACTGCTCCGCGCCATGACGAGCCGGGGCGACGGCTGGTTTCCGGTGTCGGCCGGCCCGGAGGCGGGGAGTGGTATGGGCACCGTCACGAGCTTCGATCCCGTCACCGAGCACGAGAGGACCCGCGCCGCGCTGGCCGCCGCCGTTCCCCGGCTGGTTCGGCTCCTGCGCGACGTACCCGACCTGGACGCGGCCTCCGGGGTCCCGGTGTGGACGGTCGGCGACGTCGGCGCGCACCTCGCGGCCGTGTACCTCGCGTACACCTCCGTCGCCTCCGGTGACGGGTCCATGGACTGGGACGGCCTCCTCCCGCCGGGCGACGCGCCGTTCGCCGAACGGATCACGGCCATGAACGCCACGTCCATCGGCCTCGTCACCGGTGAGGAACGCGCCCACCTCGGCGACTTCCTCGCGGAGCGGGGCGAGACGTTCCTGCGGGTCACCGAGGGCCTCGCCCCGGACACCCCGGTCGCCGCGCCCTGGTACGGGCAGGACCTGCCCTTCACGCTGGCGACGGTGACCGGCCTGATGCTGAGCGAGACGCTCGTACACGGTCTGGACATCGCGCGCGGCGCCGGACTGCCGTGGCCCATCGGGCCGGACGAGGCCCGTCTCGTGCTCGGCCAGTCGATGCCGACGATGATGGTGGCGGCCCTGGACACGGCGAAGGCGCGCGGTGTCGGCATCGCGTTCGACCTCGTGGTCAAGGGCGGCCCGCGGCTGGCGATCGTCGTCGACGACGGCACGATGACGGTCACCCGCGACGCCCCGCCCCGCGCCTACGACTGCCGGCTCACCGTGGCACCGACCGCGTTCCTGCTGGTCTCCTTCCGACGCCTGCCGATCTGGAAGGCGATCGCCCGCGGTCAGATGCGGGCCGGCGGCCGTCGGCCCTGGCTCGCCCCCCGACTGGGCCGGCTCGTCGCCACACCCTGAGCTCATCGGTAACCTGCGTCATCATGACGCGCGTTTGGATGCTGCCGGTGTTGTTCCTGCTCTGCGGTGCGCTCGTCGCGGCGGGGGCGGCCTCCGACGGGAAACCCGTGAAAGCCACGGTGTTCCTACCGGTGTTCCTGCTGCTCGCCGTCGCTCACTCGCCTCTGGTCTTCCCGAGGACGACAGAAGCCTCGGAGGCGCAGCGTCTCAGTGCGGCCGACGGCCGCCCGATCGTCTACTGGCGGCCCGGCTGCAGGTACTGCCTGCGTCTGCGCCTCCGACTGGGCCGTCGTACCCGCCAGTTGTACTGGGTCGACATCTGGCGGGACCCGGCCGGCGCGGCGGTGGTGCGGGCGGCGAACGACGGGAACGAGACCGTGCCGACAGTCGTCGTCGCGGGCCGGCCGTTCGTCAACCCCGATCCCGCGTGGGTGCGTGAGCAGTTGTCCCCCTCCGCGTGAGGGGGAGCGGCCGGGGGTTCCGTCCACCGGCCGCTGCGGTCAATCCCTCGGGCGATGACGTCGTGGAGGTACCGCACGGCGAGCCTCCCGGCGCGCCGACGGCGTTCGAAGTGACTCGGCGAACGAGTCAGTTCACTGCGCCGTCCCTCCACGCCTGGAGCTTCTCCGGGTTCCGTACCACCCAGATGCGGCTGATGCGGCCGTCGGCGAGGTCGAACGCCGCCACGGTCACGGTGACGCCCGAGTTCTGGGCGACCAGGCCCGGCATCCCGTTGACCGTGCGTTCGAGGAGCTTGAGCCCCGGGGCCTTGTCGGCGAAGTGGACGATGTACTGGGCGATGAGCGCGCTGCCCTCGACGGGGCGCAGCGCGGCGCCGACCAGACCGCCGCCGTCGGCCGTCATCGTGGCGTCGGGAGCGAGGAGGCCGACGAGGGCCTTGATGTCCTTGGCCTCCCACGCCTCCTTGAAGTCCCGCACCAGCGCGGCCTGTCCGGCCGACGGCCCGGCCGGCCTCCCCTCGGCGCGTATCCGGCGACGGGCCGAGGACGCCAACTGCCTGCAGGCGGCGGGCGACCGGCCGACGATCTCGGCGACCTCGGCGAAGGGGTACTTGAAGACGTCGTACAGGATGAACGCCACGCGCTCGGCCGGCGTCATCGACTCCAGTACGACGAGGAACGCCATGTTCACCGACTCGTCCAGGGTGACCCGGTCGGCAGGGTCGGCCGGCCCGGACCGCCCGTCGTCCGCCCGCCCGCCGGCCCACTCCGTGCGGTCGGGCAGCGGCTCCGGTATCCACGCCCCGACGTAGCGCTCGCGGCGGGCCCGCGCCGAGCCGAGCATGTCCAGACAGACACGGCCGGCCACCGTCGTCAGCCAGGCTTCCGGCGACTTGACGGCCTCCCGCTGCCGCGGCGACATCCCGTACCAGCGGGCGTACGTCTCCTGTACGGCGTCCTCGGCCTCGGCCAGCGAACCGAGCAGCCGGTAGCCGAGGTTGATCAGTCGGCGCCGCTCGCCGACGACCACGCCGAGGTCCGGCTCGGTCCCGTCGCGCACCGGCTCGTCGGAGGTGATCATGATCGCGGCCGCTCCCTGCTTCCTCGGTCCTTCGCGGTGTGACGTGGATCTCGTTCCTTCGACGCCTCCGGCGCCTCACATTTCCCGGGCCTACGTCGTCGGACTGTTCGAGAGACTACCGAGCCACCGCCGCGAGGCAGAAGAAGAGGACCGAGTCATGGCCACCATCGCGCAGACCACGGCAGTACGGGACAGCAGCCGCACGTTCCTGCGGGTCTCGATCGCCCTCCAGACCCTGACCATCTTCTTCCAGGCCGCCACCGCCGGACTGCTTCTGACGTCGCCTCAGGGCGAGGTGCTGCACAGCGCCGGAGCGCGCGTGATGTACGGAGCCACGATGCTGTACGTGCTGGCGGCGGTCCTCGCCTGGAAGCCGGGCGGGGACTCGCCCCGGCCCGTCCTGTACTCGACCGGCTTCCTGATCCTCGCCTCGGTGCAGGTGGTGCTGGGCATCGCGCACAAGCCCTCCCTCCATGTCCCCCTGGGCGTCCTGATGTTCGGCCTGAGCGTGCTGGACCTGGGCCGGGTCCTCTCCGGCCGGCGGCAGGAGAGGACCCGCACGCGGGAGTCGTAGTCACGGCGGTCTCCCGGCCGACAGGGAACGGCCCAGCGGTGTGAGGCTGTGCAGCACCGCCGTCCCGGTGCGGACGGTGCCGATCAGGCCCGCACTCCGCAGGACCCCGCGTGCCGGCCGGCCGCGGCGAGCGAGACGGACGCGCGTTCGACGAGGGACGTCGTGGTGGCGGGGGAGCGCGGGAGGGCGAGGACCCGGGCCCGGGGCTCAGTGCTCCGGTGCGTCCACGCGGATCAGCGTCTGCTGTCCGCTTCTGCTCTCCTTCGACTTCGACGGGCATCACGGTCACGGGACGGAACGGGTGCGCCGAGGACCACAGCAGTGGCCGCCGCATGGTCGGTCGACGCCCCGGACCTCGACGGAGTCGGCCCGGTGGCATGACGGAACCGCGCACCGATCGCCTGCCGCTGCGCCGGTGCGTGCTGCACCGGATCCCGGCGCGGCCGCGTACGGCCCGCCGGGTCACCTGACCACCTCAGGTCCCGGTCGTCGCGGTCCTCGCGATGCGTTCGAGCGTGGTGCGCATCCCGGCCCGGTTGAGGGCGACCCGGCGGGCGGGGTTCGTCCCGGCGACGACCGTTCCGAGCAGTTCGGCGATCCGGGCCCGGTAGCCTTCGGTCCGCAGGTCCTCCCAGAACTCGGTGACCCGCGTCCCCGGGCCCTCCGGTTCGAACCGGTAGCCCCAGCGGGCGATCGGGAGGCCGAAGACGTTGATGTCGAAGACGAATTCGCTGTCCGGGCGCATCCGGGTCACCCGCCCGAGGGACGGCCAGAAGAACAGCCCGCGCCGATTGAAGCCGATGAACCGGGAGCCGGTGCGCGCCGGAGGGCGCAGCACCCATACGGACCGGCACTCGGGGCTCCACCGCCCCATGTTCCGCAGGTCCGACACCAACCGGTAGACGACCGCCGGCGGCGCGTCGACGACCGTGCTCTCCTCAAGGCTCCACTGCCGGTCCATGGCCCGCTCCCCTCGCACCCGTGGGACTCCCCCACCGCTACTCGCCGGTACGTTAGCGGGTGCGGGAGCCCCCTGTCCCCGGATCCTCGCCCTGTGACCCACCGGACACGCCCCGGCCGCCAGGGCGCCGGACCGTTCGCCCGGCCGGGACGTGCGGGGCCGGTGGGACCGACTCAGTCCTCGACGTCCTGCGGGTACCAGCGCAGTTCGACCGTGTTGCCGTCGGGGTCCTTCACGTAGACCGACTGGGCGGAGCCGCGCGCGCCCCAGCGCGGGACCGGGCCCTCCAGGACGTCGAACGTGCCGGAGTCGATGACCTCCTGCCAGTCCAGGGGGTCGACGACCAGGCAGATGTGGTCGACGTTGGACTCGCCGCGCGGACGGGAGAAGAGGTCGATGACGGTGTTCTCGTCTATGCGTACGGACGGGAACGACACCTTGCCGGCCCGCCACTCCTCGACGCGCTCGGGCGCGAGGCCCAGGGCGTCGGTGTAGAACTCGAGGGCCTTGTCGACGTCGGTCACGTTGAGCACCAGGTGGTCGAAGGCTTTGACTCGCATGATGGGCTCAGAACCTTTCCGGGGGTTTGCATCTCGTTTTGATGATCATGGTGACTGCGGAGGCCCGGATCAAGGGCTGCGGGCACCCGCGATCCGGACCGGTCGGCTCCGGACCGTGCCTCCCCGGCTGCCCCTACCCACCGGATGGGGCCCGTCACCGCGTCAGATGTGGAGCTCGGGAGGGAAGCCGGTCCAGCGCAGTTCCTCGGGGAGGTGCCCCGTGTCGTTGAAGCAGAGGACGGCGGGAGCCCGGCCGGGGGCGTAGCGGATGACGGTGAGTGCGGCGTTGGCCTGGTTGATGCCCATCCAGCGGCCCTCGGGGGCGTCGAGGGCCTCCCGTACGAGCCAGGCGATGAGGAAGTTGTGCGTGACGACGAGTTCGTGGCGCGGCCGGTCGCCTTCGACGGGGCCGGTGAACCGCGCGACGGCCTCCGCGGCCAGCCCGGGCCCCTGTTCGCGCTCCTCCGCCGGGAACCGGGCCAGGAAGCCGAGCATGGCGTCGGCCGACTCCGCGGGCAGCTCCTCGCGCCGCGGGACGTACGGGATGTAGTCGCCGGCGGGCGGGGACATCCGCAGGGGAACCCCGTCGAGTCGGTCGCCCACCAGTCGAGCCGTCTGCTCCGCCCGGGCCAGCGGGCCGTGGTGGATCGCCGTGAGCGGGGCCTTCCGGAGCCGCTCTCCGAGCAGGACGGCCTGGCGGCGGCCGTCGTCCGTCAACGCGCTCCCGTCCGCGGACGCCTCACCGTGTCGCGCCAGGTACAGGTAGCGGGCGGCTGTCTCCGTCATGCTCGTTCTCTCCGACCAGGTTCATGATCTTGTGGACGGGGGAAGGGACGTGCCTCGACACCGTGCGGTTCCGCCGCCGGGGGAGCCGCCGCCCGCCGTCCGGCCCTCACCGGACCGGGGCCGTGCCGGTGGGGGATCATGACGGGATGACGGATCGCCACCTCCCCGCGCCCCCGACCGTGGTGCGGCTCGCGGAGTACACGAGGGCCGAGCAGATCGAGATACTCGGCGACAGCCCCGATCCCTTCGGCGTCGCGGACGCCGGGCTGACCTGGCTGCCCAAGGAGGAGCACTTCGGCATCAGACGGAACGGCCGTCTCGTCGCCCACGCCGGCCTGCTGCGGCTCCCCCTGTCGATCGACGGCGTCGACACCCGGGTGGTGGGCCTCGGCGGTGTGGCCGTCGCCCCCGACCTGCGGGGCCACGGACTGGCGCGGGCGGTCGTGTCGGCGGCCGTGGACCACGCGCGGACGCTGGGACCACGGCACGGGCTCCTCTTCTGCCGCCCTCCGCTCGTCCCGCTCTACGAGCGACTCGGCTGGCGCGCCCTTGAGCGGGACGTCCACGTCGAGCAACCCGGGGGAGCAGTGATCATGCCGCTGCGGACCATGTGGACGCCTCTGCACGACGGCGCGACCTGGCCTCCGGGAGAGGTCCGCCTGCTCTCGCTCCCCATGTGAGGACGGCCGCGGCCGGCGATCGCCCGGGGCGGGCCGGAGGCCTCACCGTTCTCCCGTCCGCACCGGCCGTCGCAGCAGGTACATCCCGGCCGACGTGACCAGCACCAGCATGCAGCCGGTGAACACCAGACCCGCCTCCTCCAGGCCCAGTGGTCCGGTCAGGAGGCCGACTCCGATGACCGGGATCGAGATTCCCGTGTACGCGACCAGGAACAGGGTCGAGATCACTGCCGCACGCCGCTCCACCGGGGCGGCCGCGGCGACGGCGGACAGCGCCGCGCGGAAGGAGAGCCCCTGGCCGACTCCGCCGACGACGGCGGCGAGGACCACGAGCACCAGCAGTTCCGCGGAGAGCGCCCCCGCCAGGAAGGCCAGTCCGGCGAAGAGCACGGCGCAGCCCAGCGGCAGGGACCTGGACACCCCGAAGCGGCCGACGGCGAGTTGCCCGGCGGTGGAGGCGAAGAAGGCCAGGGCGACGACCAGTCCGCTCACCGCGTGGTTGTCCACGTGCAGGAAACGGCCGAGGAAGGCGGGGCTGACCGAGGTGAACACCCCGAAGAGGGCGAACCCCGCGAAGGAGGCGATGGCCGCCGGCACGAACACCGGGCGCACCTGCGCGGGCAGGGCCGGCCGCTGCGGCCGCACGTCGGACAGCGGCCGAGGGTCCCGTACGGTCTCCGGCAGCCGCAGGAGGACGACCACCGACACGGCGACCAGGGCGAGGTGCACGGCGAACGGGAGCAGCAGCGGCTCCGGCGCGTACTCCGCGAGCAGCCCGGCGAGCAGGGGCCCGCAGCCCAGTCCGCCCATGTTCGCGGCCGTCGCCACGAGCGTCGCCCGGGACTGGCCGCCGGGTGGGGCGAGGTCCATGACGTACGCGGTCGCGGCCCCGGTGAACAGGCCGGCCGACAGGCCCGACAGCAGCCGGCCCGCGTACAGCCATCCCAGCCCGTCGGCGGCCAGGAAGCAGACGGCGCTCGCCGCCGCGAACCCGAGCCCCCAGAGCAGCGTCGGCCGTCTGCCGACGGCGTCCGAGGCGTTGCCCGCGAGCAGCAGCACACCGATGACGCCGAAGGCGTACACGGCGTACACGACGGTCACCGTCAGCTCGGAGAAACCGAACTTCTCCTGATAGAGGGGATAGAGCGGCGTCGGCAGCGTGGTGCCGGTCATCCCCACGACGAACACGGCCCCGGCGAGCAGACACCGGAGCCACCCTTGACGATCACCAACCATGCCGCCGACCGTAACCCCGCCGTCCGTCCCCGCCCGGCGACGCGACGTTCGCGACCGGGCCGACGACCGTGGTGGCCCAAGGGGGCCGGCGGGGAGACCCGGGGGGCAGACTGTGCGCATGGACGGATGGACGCACCTGGGCAGTGAACCCGGCCCCGCACTGTACGGACGCCTGCGCGTCGAGGACGAGGACCTCGGGCCGGCGCGCTGGCTCACCGAGCGCCGCCCCGGGTACGGCGACTTCGGCACGGTCGCCGGCGTCGCCGCGCCCGGCTTCCCGGCGTACGCCCGGGTGCTGCACCCCGCGGAGCTCGACGAGCGCCCGGTCCGCTGGGACACCGTGGCCGCCGCGTACGGACGGAAGGTCGAGCCGCTGACGAACTGGCACGAGGTGATCGGCGCGGAGCCGTTCCAGCAGAACGGCGGGGACCACGGCCTGCCCGGAGTGTGGGACGAGGGCCCCGGCGAAGGCCCCGCGCCCGTCGGCGTGGCGCGTGCCCTGATCCCCGTCCTCGCACGCCACACCGGCACGCCGGAACGCTGCTGGTACGGCCTGTGGAACGGGTACGGCCGCTGGGACTGGGACGGGATTCCCACGTTCCCGACTCCAGAGAGGGACGAGATCCTGCTGTCCGGAACGCTGGCCGACGTCGTGTCCCCCGAACTCCTGGAGGCGTTCGCCGAACTGCCCGACCTGTGGTGGCCGCAGGACCGCGCCTGGTGCGTGGGCGGTGACGTCGACCTGGCCAGCACGTACGTCTGCGGCTCCGAGGAACTGATCGCCGATCTGCTCGCCACGCCCGCTCTGGAGGCCCACCGGGTCGCGGCGTCCGACCGGGTCGGCTGACGGAGGTCCGCCTACGGAGCGTCCGGGGGTGGGGCTGTCCACACCCCAGGACTCCGGCCTGCCCCGGTGACCGGGCGGCGCCCGCCGCACGCGTCCTGCGCGCGGTCTCCGAGGGGACGGTGATCCTTCCCGTCACCGCCGAACTCCCCTCGTCGAAGCGGCCGAGGCCCAGAGGGACTGACCGGAGCCGTCCGCCGGAGCGGGTCCTCGACCCCACCGGGCGGAGCAGGCCGTCGCTCCTACCACTCCGTCAGGTAGCCCTGGTGCCGTACGCATCCTCCGTCGGCGGTGAGGGTCGGTTCGCCGTCGTACCGGTCGGGGCGCAGGGACAGTTCGACGCCGCGGTCGTCCGTCGCCCGGACCCCCGGCAGGCCGGCCCCCGGTTCGCCCGTTGCCGGTGCGGGGAGGTCCTCCACCGTCAGGCCCTGCGCGGACCACTCCTTCCGGAGGGTGTCGACCGCCGCCGCGTACGAGGCGACGCTCGCGAAGTCGGGCGTCCAGTCGACGGTCGGCCGGTCTCGGGTGACGCCGTCCGGGTCCACGCCCAGGTCGTCCATGCAGGAGGCGTTGGCCATCTCCTTCCGCTTGATCACGGAGCCCGGGTCGATGCCCAGGCGCCGCACCGCGTTCTCGCCCGCCTCCCGGGTGTACCGCAGATGCTCGCGGTACGCCGTCTCCGACAGGACCGCACCGCCCGCCAGCGACGCGCAGCCCTGGGCGAGTGCCGCGAGGAGGAGCACCGACACCGCCCCGCCCGCGAGCAGCGCCACGACGCGGCCCCGATGGCGCGGAGCGGGGGTAGAGGAGTGCGGGGCGGGAGCGGGCGTCGTGGTCATGGGCACATTCCAGCAGCCGGCCCGGAGGGGGCGGCACCGCTTCCGTACTCAGAGACGAGGTGAGTACGTCCCCGCGGTCAGCCCTGCCCGCGGAAGTCCAGCATGTAGAAGACCTTGTCGTAGCGGCGTTCACCGACGGCCACGAAGTCGGGCAGGCGGCCGTACTCGGTGAAGCCCAGAGACCGGTAGAGGTGCAGGGCGTTGGCGTTGTCGCCCCGGGCGTCCAGGGTGAGGACCTCGATCCCGGCCTCCCGGGCGTCGGCGATCAGGGAGCCGGTCAGCGCCCGGCCGATGCCGAGGCCCTGGGCGGCGGTGTCCACCGCGATCTTCTCGAGATCGGCGTGCGGCCGATGGGTCGGCCGGGCGTAGCGGAGCCAGTACCCCAACCCGACCAGCCGGTGGTCGACGTACGCGAGCCGGAGGGCCGCGTCCCCCGCCCGTACGGCGGAGAGGACGTGGCCCAGGAGTTCGGCCACCTCGTCCCGCGACGGCGGTTCGACCCAGCCCAGGGCCGCGCCTCCCCTGACCAGGTCCGACAGGATCCGGTGGGCCGAGTCCGCGAGCCGCTCCCGCAGAGCCGGATCGGACGCCGCCTCCGCGGCGTCGAGGACGGTGGGCCGGGGGGTCGTGTCACGGGGCGTTGCCGGTTTCATGATCGTCAGCCTAGTCATCGCGGGGACCGGCCCGGGATCCGGGTGCCGACCGCCGGGCCGTCGCCGACGACCGGGGTGATCAGCCTTGCCGCCGACGCTTTCGGTTCGGCCGGTGCGGGCGCACCTCGGCGCCCGTCTGTTCGAAGGACTCCGCGGACATCGGCACGAGCACCGCGTCGCGGTGGAAGTCCCGCGGGTCCGTCGACCCGCAGATGAAGTCCGCTCCCATGGTCAGCGCCATCGCCATGGGCGAGCCGCTGAGCAGACCGCCGTCGCGCCGGAACCGAACTCCACGGTGCTGCAGAGGCGTTGACTTCCACGACACAGCCGACGGCACGCCGTACGCGGCCTCGGCGCTCCGCCCGCTGCTGCGCCTCGTTCCGGGCCGTGGCCTCCATGCGGGCGAGACCCTTGCGGAACTCCTCGGCGGTGGGTGAACTCCGACCGCGGCCGTGTGGCCGGCCGGGCACGGTACTCGTCCAGGCCCGCCGTCACCGGCTGGGCGAAGGAGGAGACCCCTTCCGTGCGCACCCGGCCGCTTCGAAGAAGGAGCCCGCCGCAGCGGGCACGGGCTCGACCGTACCGGACAGATGGCGCACGTGGGGTGCGGGTGATGGCGGCGAGCATCGCCTCGGGCGGCTCCGCGACCGGCACCTCGCAGCCCTCCGTCCAACGGACCGTCGCGGCCGGGGAGATCCCCGCGCGACGGCGGAGTGCGTCCGTATCTCGCGGAACGAGGAGGTGGAGCGGCTGCTGGGCCCCGGTGCCGCCTTCGTCTCCGGCCACCGGGATTCCGACGGTTCGGGGTGGGCGGTCCTCGCCGCCCCCGAGGGCAACGCATCCTGCGTTCTGCGCAGCGGGTCCGGCCGGGTGGTCGGCGGCTCCCGAGGCCTCCGCGCCGCGCCGCGTCCGGCCCGGTGCGGGCCGGACGGGCGGGGGCGAGGGAGTGCGGGTCAGTGACCGCGCCTCCTGTCGGGGTCCTCGGACATGTCGGTGACGTCGTCGGCCTCGACGTCGATGCGTTCCTTGCGCACCTGGCCGGTGACCGTCTCCTCATCGGTGACCTCGTCCGTGCGGAGTCCGACCCGCTCGACGGGGACGGTCCGGGTCTCGACCACGGGGCGCTCCTCGTGGAGAGTCACCTCGTGCTCGGCCTCGGAGATCTCGGGCCCGGACAGGGCCTGTTCGCGGTTGGCGTCCGTGATGGGCTCGCGTTCCACGCGGACTTCCTCGTGGCGGACCGGCACGGTCTGCTGGACCTCTTCGGTGACGACGTACTTCCGCAGCCGGACGCGGCCGGTCTCGACCCGCTCGGTGCCGATGTGCATCTGTTCCTCGGACCGGGTCATGGCGTCGTCGCCGACCGAAGCGTCCCTACTGGCCATCCCCGCGTCCCTGTTCCCGAGGCCGTCTCCGGCCCGGTCGCGCATGCCGGCGGTGTCCGACATGCCGGCCGCGCCGGCGGCACCCGCCGTTCCGGCCGTGCCCGCGGTGCCGTGTGCCCAACCCGTCTCGCCGGGCTGGTTCGCCCGCTGCCACGCCTCGTCCCAGTCGATGCCGTAGTACTCGTAGAGGCGCTGCTCCTCGCTCGCGTCGAGATGGCCTCCGCCGTCGACGTCGACGTGCGGGGCGTCCTTCACCCGGTCCTTGGGGTAGGGGACCTCCAAGTGGTCGTCGACCATGGAGGCGTCCTTGATCGGGACGAAGGATTCGCTGGTGCCGAACAGTCCGGTCTTGACGGTGACCCATGCGGGGCGGCCGGTGGCGTCGTCGACGAACACGTGCTTGGCGTCGCCGATCTTCTTGCCCTCGGTGTCGTACACGGGGTGGTCCAGTGCGGTGGCGATCTGTTCGTGGGCGATCATGTTCACCCTCCTGGTGTTGTCGGGGTCGTACTGCGACTAGCCAGGAGAAACCGGATATAACCGCACAAAGCTCCCTTGATTTGGTTGACTTGTGTCCAGTTGATCGTTGAAATGAAAGCGGCCCGGCCCCCGGTCGGCCGGACGCCGGGCCGCTTTCAGCCGGTGTGAAGGACGCGGAAGCGACCCGGATCCGCCGGATCCCGGTCGACGACCTGGACGGGCGCCCAAGTCCATTGCCACACGCCGATGCCCGGCGTACGGGAGAACCGGATCGGCCCGCGCGTGCCCTCGACCGTCACGCGCGGCCACGCCTCGGCGACGGCCGCCCGGTCCGTACCGTGGGAACGGAGCGCCGCGGCGAGGACGGTGATGGTGTCCCAGCCCTCGAAGGCGACGAACGACGGTGCCTCGCCCAGCCGCTCGCGGAGCTCCTTCCCGACGCGGTCGCCGAGCGGCCCGAGGTCCTCGGGCAGGTAGCGCAGGAACGGGATTCCGGCGCCGTCCGCGCCGAGCTCCGCGGCCCATCCGGCGAACTCCGGCTGTCCGGCGGGGGCGCCGACCAGCAGGTCCGTGAGCCTTCCGTCGCCGCGGACGGCCCTGACGATCGGCACCGCCGGCTCCGGACTGCCGACCAGCAGCAGGAGCGCCGTGGCCCCGTGGCCGGCGAGCGCGTCGCACAGGGCCTCGGGGTCGAGCGCGGTGGCGTCGAGTTCGAGGACGGTGCCGCCCCGGGAGGCGAGGTGTTCCCGCATGATGTGGGCGCCGGCCGCCCAGTAGACGCTCGGCTGGGTCGCCACCGCGATCCGGTGCCGGCCCGTGGCGAGGAGGAAGTCCGCGTAGTTCCGCCAGCCGCGGGACTGGACGGGGGACAGGCGCGCGACCCACTCCGTCGACTCCTCTGTCAGGGCGTCGAGCACGGCGGACGAGCAGAGGAACGGCACGCCGAGGGCGTCGGCCCGGGTGGCGGCGGCGCGGGCGACGACGCTGTGGTACTCGCCCACGACGGCGGCCACGCCCAGATCCGCCAGTTCGGCCACGGCCGCGGAGGCACGCTCCGGATCGGCCGCGGTGTCCCGGACCACCAGCTCCAGCGGTCTGCCGTCGATCCCGCCCGCGTCGTTGACCTCGCGCACGGCCAGGTCGAGTCCCGCGAGGAGGTGACGGCCCGCCTCGACCCAGCCGGGCCGCGTCAGCGGGACGAGAGCGCCCAGGCGGACGGGCGGCCCGTCCGCGGACCGGGCTCCGGACGGCGGTGGTGGCGTGTTCATCGGGGTGGCGTCTCCCTCGGACGGTGTGGTCGCGGTCCGCCCGGGTCGCGCGCCGGCCGGGGGCGGCGGTCCGCGTTCGTCGCGTCTCGCCGCGGTCGGCGCACCCGGGTGATCATGCCGGTCATTGGAACCACGGCCGACGCCCGCGGGCAACCGGTTATCCGTGCGGTGAACCGCCTGGTGCCGTCGTCCACGCCGTCCGCGCGGCCGTCTCGCCGTCCTTCGCGGTCGCGGTGAAGCGCGACTCCGCCGACTTCCAGCGCGGAGGCTTCGACGCCGACGACGCGCGGCAGATGATCGGGATGCCCGAACCGCTCGGTGTGGACCTGGTCGAACCGTCCGGCGGGAGCCACGAGAGCCCCGCCATGACCGGCCGCCCCGCCGGCGACCGCACCCAGGCCCGCGAGGCCTGCTTCCTGGACCGGGCCCAGGACCTCGTGAGGACCAGCCCCCTCCCACTGGTGCTCACCGGCGGCATCACCCGGCGCGCCACGGCCGAGCGGGTCCTCGACAGCGGCGTGGCGGTCCTCGGGACGGGCACCGCCCGGGGAGGGGAGCCGCGCATGGGGCGGGGGCCGCTCATGGGACCCCTTATGGGGCCGGAAAAGATGAGAGCCGCGCGCGGAAAGACCGGGAAAGGGGAACTTCCCGGCCTTTCCGTGCGTTCCGGAGGGCGACCTGATCTTTTGACGTGTGACACGACGGCGGTGTGCCGTCGTCGGGGGAAGCGAGCAAGCCATGGCCATGGTGGGCCTGTTCTGGATCGCCGAGGGCGATGTGTACGTGGGCGCGAAGCCGTCCGGCTCGGCGCCCGGGGTACGCCTGACCCCTGAGGGCGTGGTGGCCCTCGGTGACGGACAGGCCGGCCTCCACCTGTGGGAGGACGTACGTGCCCTGACGGTGGCGGACGTGCCCGTGAAGTCCCTGAAGCGGCAGGTCGGCGTGGTCACGGACGTGGCCCTGGACATGGTGATGAACCTGGCCATGACCGTGGGCACAGGCCTGGGCGATGCCCCGCCGCTGATGACGACGGTCCTGGAATCGCATGACGGCGAGTACGAGCTGAAGGCCTACGTGGCCGCGGCCGTCGGCTACTCCCCGACCGAGGTCGACCTCTCCCGCGCCCTTCTGAACCGCCTCACGGAGGGTGCCGCGACGATGGCCACGACGCTGGCGGCGATGTCGGCGTGGGGCCGCGCGTGGGAGGGCGGAACGCCTCGCCCGGCGCAGCGGGAGAAGCTGCTGCGGGAATGGGCCGGTTAGCGACCCCGGTCACGCGTGCTTCCGGCGGTCACGCGGTCCGTCGGGAACCGCGGACGTCGCCGCGAACACACCAGGTTGCGTTTGCCCGGGACGCGGGGACCATGGAAGGAAGAACAGGGATTCGACGCCCGCCGAAGGCTCCCCGCACCGGGGGCGCGCGGCCCGGACCCGCACGAGGTCGGCCGGACCCCGGAGCCGCACGGCCCGTACGCAGGACGGCAGTCGCCCCCGGCCGGTCCACGACGACAGAGCGGTCCGGGGCCGCCCCGTCATGACCCGGCGCGCGACCGGAACGGCCGCATCGACCGCACTCCCTTTCAGGAGGCGCCATGACCGAACCCGACGACCCGCTCGGCTCCTGGACGGGCCGGTTGCTCCGACTCGGCGTCGGCATCTCGCCCGATGACGCCCGGAGATTCGTGCACGACCTGTACGCACAGGCCCAGTCCGACCTCGACGACGAGCGGGCGAAGGCGGACTTCGAACGAGAGGAGTGAATCCAGGCCGAGCCGTCGTCCCGCCGAAGGAACGGAGTTCCCCATGACCGAGGCGGAAGCGTGGGGCGATGACGTCTACCAGCCCGACGGAAGCGAGATCCGGGAGGACGTCGGCCTCCTGGACTACGAGGACACCCTCGAAGGGCCGCTCGGCGACCCGTTCGACGAGGGGTACTCGCCCCCGGAGCGGCCCCTCGGGGTCCAGCACACGGGGGTGACCGCGGCCGAGCGGCAGCGTGGCGAAACCCTGGACGAACGCCTGGCGGAGGAGGAGCCCGAGCTCCCTCCCGCGGACGGCGACGGCCTCGGCGACACGACGGACACCGACGGGGAGCTCCTGGACGACCAGGTCGGCGGTCGGCGGGCGGGCCGCCTGATGTCCGAGGACGAGGGCACGGGCCCCGTCACCTCGGAACTGAACGCCCGGGACCTCGGCCTGGCGGGCGGGGCGGCGTCCGCGGAGGAAGCCGCGATGCACATCGTCGACGAGGAGTGACGCGGATGAGGAGCGGCGACGAGGAGTGACGCGGGCGGAGAGTGGCGTCGGCGGGAGTGACGCGGGCGGGGAGCGGCGTCGGCGGGAGTGACGCGGACGGAGAGTGGCGTCGGCCGGGAGTGACGCGGACGGGGAGCGGCGTCGGCGGGGAATGACGTGCCGGGGAGCGGCCGCGGCGAGGAACGCCCTCCACGCGGAACGGCTCAGCTCGCCCCCGGATTGCGGACCGCGAGCAGCGCCGCGCCGATGTCCGCCGCCGCACGTGGATCGGAGAGGGAACGACCCGTCAACTCCTCCACGCGCCGCAGGCGGTAGCGCACGGTGTTGGGATGGACGAACAGGCTCCGCGCCGCGGCGCCGGCCGAGCCCGCGGCGGCGAACCAGTGCTCCAGGGTGCGCAGGAGCCGGGACCGCTCCGCGACCGGAAGGTCGAGCACCGGCCGCAGCACCACCTCCATCAGGTGCGCGGCCTCCGCCGGGGCCGCGGCGACGACCATGGCCAGCGGATTGTCGTCGAAGCGGGCCACGCCGGGCCCGGTGCCCTCGAGGCCGGCCAGGGCGAGACGGGCGAAGCGCAGGGCCTGAGGCGTGTCCCGCAGCGACCGGAAGTGCGGGCTGAAGCCCACGCGGGCGCGGGTCCGGCGGAGGATGCGCAGGCACGTCGTCTCCGCCGCCGCCGTGGGCAGGGCGATCAGGGCGAGCTGCTCGTCCGGCAGAAGCCTCCACGCGGAGGGCAGGTTCGCCTGGCGCAGCGCCGCCTCCGCACCGGTGAGCGGTTCCTCGCCGGGAGCGCCGGCCTTCGCGGCGGCGACCGCGTAGGGCCCGTGTTCGGGCAGCTCCAGTTCGCGGGCGGCCTCCCACAGCGTGCGGTCGGTGACGATGCCGGTGAACACCGCCTCCACCAGGGCGGAACGCCGCGCCTGCCCCTGCGACGTGAGTTCCGCGGCCGCCTCCCGGTAGGCCACCGCCACCGCTTCCGCGTACAGCCCGGACAACGCCCAGAACTCGGTCGACTCCGACAGCAGGAGGTCGTCGGAGACCTCGGGGCGGCTGCGGGCCTCGGCGAGGATCTCCGTCCACAGGAGCTGCGAGCCGATCCGGTACGCGTGCAGCGTGTCCGCCAGCGGGACCCCCTGCTCCGCGCGGAGCCGTCCCGTCTCACGGGCCGAGCTCGCGTCCGGAGTGCCGCCGAGGCGGAGGTGGCTGAGGATGAGGTCCGCGTTGGCGGTGCAGGAATCGCGCAGTGAGTCCAGGGGGATCAGCGACTCGTCCTTGTACGCCTCGACGTCCGCGCGGATCCGCAGCGCCATCCGCTCACCCAGTTCCGGAAGCCCCGCCTGAAGCGCCGCCGCCACACCCGAAAGGATCATCTCCGCAGCTTAACGCCCTCACCTTGTGGCGGGGGACAATCCAGGGCGCGGTGCGTTGTCACCCCGGCCATAGGCCGCGACGGCACACGGCGGCAAGATGTCGGCGATGTAAACACTCGGTGATTCCGTGTAACGGAGGCGGGTCATGGCCAATCTGGCAGGGTTCCTCGTGGAGACGGCTCGGCAGCAGCCCGGGCGCCCGGCGCTGCGTCTGGGGGAGCGGGTCACCACCTACGCGGAGCTGGACGAACGCAGCGCCCGCGCCGCCGCCCTGCTCAGGTCCGAGGGGGTACGGCCGGGGGACCGCGTCGCCCTGATGCTGCCGAACGTTCCCGAGTTCGTCGTGCTGTACTACGGCGTCCTGCGCGCCGGGGCGGTCGTCGTGCCGATGAACCCGCTCCTGAAGACCCGGGAGACGGAGTTCCACCTCGCCGACTCCGGCGCGGTGCGGCTCTTCGAGTGGCACCAGGCGCCGGGCGAGGGCGCGCAGGGAGCGGCCGCCGCGGGAGTGCGGCACACGGCCGTCGAACCCACGGCCTTCGCCGCGACGCTGGCCCGGCACGAGCCGCTGCCCGAGGTCGCCGCCACGGACGACGAGGACATGGCCGTCCTGCTGTACACCTCCGGCACCACCGGCCGTCCCAAGGGCGCCGTGCTCTCCCACGCCGGGCTGCGGCACAACACCGAGGTCAACAGCGTCCACATCCAGCGGATGACCCCGGAGGACGTGGTGGTCGGCTGTCTGCCGCTGTTCCACATCTTCGGACAGATCTGCACCATGAGCGCGGCCGTCCGCAGCGGCGCCTGTCTCGTCATGATCCCGCGCTTCGACCCGGGGGCCGTCCTGGAGGCCATCGCCCGCGAGCGGGCCACCGTCTTCGAGGGCGTGCCGACCATGTACGCGGCGCTGCTCCAGCACCCGTCCGAGGCGGACGTGTCGACGCTGCGGACGTGCATCTCCGGCGGCGCCTCGCTGCCGGTGGAGATCCTGCACGGCTTCGAGCGGCGCTTCGGCTGTCCGGTGCTCGAGGGCTTCGGCATGTCCGAGACCAGCCCCGTGGTCACCTTCAACCACCCCGAGCGGCCGCGCAAGGCCGGCTCCATCGGCACCCCCATCCGGGACGTCGAGGTGCGGCTGCTCGACGACAAGGGTCAGGACGTGGCCCCCGGCGGGATCGGCGAACTGGCCGTCCGGGGCCCCAACGTGATGAAGGGGTACTGGAACCGCCCGGAGGAGACCGAGGCGGCGATCCCCGACGGCTGGCTGCGCACCGGCGACCTCGCCCGCGCCGACGAGGACGGCTACCTGTACATCGTCGACCGCAAGAAGGACATGATCATCCGCGGCGGTTACAACGTCTACCCGCGCGAGATCGAGGAGGTGCTCCACGAGCACCCGGCCGTCGCCCTCGCGGCCGTGGTCGGCGTCCCGCACGCCGAACTGGGCGAGGAGGTCGCGGCCGCGGTCGTGCTCCGCCCCGGCGCGCAGGTCCTCCCCGACGAGCTGCGGGAGTACGTCAAGGAGCGCGTGGCGGCCTACAAGTACCCCCGCAGGGTGTGGCTGACGGACGCGCTGCCGCTGGGACCGAGCGGCAAGATCCTCAAGCGGGAGATCACCGCACCCGCGGGGTGAGGGCCGTCCGCCGTGGTGCGCCGCGCACCACGGCGGACGACCGCGCCGCCGTGGCGGCCGTCCCGGGCCGCGCGTCAGTAGGGCGTCGCCGCGTTCTGCCGCGCCCAGTGCCGTTCGGCGTCCGAGCCGCCCGGCGGGGGCACGAGCCCGTTGATCATCCAGAGCTCCTCGCTGGTCTCGTCGACGTGGAATTCCCAGTGGAGACCGGCGTGCCGTTCCAGGTGGGGGCGCAGCATCTCCCTGATCCAGCGGGCGGTCCTGCGCCTGCTGTCCTCGTCGGGGTTGCGCCGGGCGATGTGGTCGATGGTGATGCGGACCCCGACCGGGACGGGCTCCCCACCGACGTGGAAGTCCTCGGGCCGGAGTTCGTGGAAGAGCGTGACCACGTAGAAGCGGGGCAGCCCCACCTTCTCGTAATGGTCCGCGACGGTCGAGGCGAGCCGGTGCTTCTCCTCGGCGGAGAAGATCCCGGGCGTGTGGTGAACGGTCCACAGGGGCATGGCGGTTCGTCGCTCCTTCGCGAGGGGGTCAGCCGGCGGCCGGGAAGGCCAGGTGTTCCACGGGACCGGAGAGCGCGGCCTTCACGGTGACGCTGACGTCGTCGGCGAGCACCTCCGCGTCCCCGGCCTCCAGCCCGTCGACGATCCGCGCGGCCACGTCGGCGGGCTTCGCCTTGCTCCGGTCGAGGGCGGAGACCATGTCCGTGTCGATGAATCCGGCGTGCACGCCGACGACGTGCGTGCGCTGCGGCGCGAGTTCGAGCCGGAGCGAGTTCGTGAGGGACCAGGCCGCCGCCTTGGAGGCGCCGTACGCTCCGGCGCCCGCCAGCCACGACAGTACGGAGTGCATGTTCACCAGCGCTCCGCCGCCGTTCGCGGCGAGGACCGGCGCGAACGCCCGGGCCACCCGCAGCGGGCCGAAGACGTTGACGTCGAAGGTCTCGGCCGCCTGCTCGACGTCACCCGTGAGCAGCGGGGCGGGGTGCAGGACCCCGGCGTTGTTGAACACGATCTCGGCGTCCGAAGCGAGCCCGGCGAGGGCGGCGACCGACTCGGCCGAGCGGACCTCGAGCGGGACGGTCACCACCCGGGGGCGCTCGTCGACGTACGCCGAGCGGGCGGTGGAGTACACCTTGTCCGCCCCGCGTGCCAGCACCTCGTCCACCAGCGCGGCCCCCAGCCCTCGCCGTCCGCCGGTCACCACGACCACCTTGCCCGCCACCGCAACCACAGCATGCTCCCCATCTGGATAACGACTTCGTTAGTCAGATGCAAGCACGCCATGGCTGAGTAACGCAAGCATTAGTTACGATGGGTGGGTGGCGATGAGGTTCGAGAAACGATTGAGCGACCGGGACGCGTGGTCGATCGGCGACGGGTGCTCGGCCGGCCGGGTGCTCGACCTGCTCAGCACCCGGACGGTCTTCATGGTCGTGCGGGAGTGCTTCTACGGCACGACCAGGTTCGAGGACTTCGTGACGAGGATCGGAACCTCCGCGCCCTCGGTGTCCCGCGCGCTCAAGCAGCTGGAGGCCGCGGGGGTCGTGGCGCGCACTCCCTACCAGGAGCCGGGGAAGCGGGCACGCGACGAGTACCGGCTGACCGGGGCCGGCGAGGACCTGCTGCCGGTCTTCCTGTCGCTGATCCGGTGGGGCGACGCGTACCTGCAGGACGGCCGTCCGCCGCTGGCCTTCGTCGAGGCCGAGAGCGGCCGCCCGCTGAGCGTGCGCGTGACGGCCGACCCGGCGCCGGATCCCTCCTCGGACGACATCGAGATCCGTGTGCACCCCGACTGGCGGCGCGACTGACGCCCCTGCCGAGGGGGGCGTCCCTCAGTCCACGCGCTTCCCGCCCTGGAGGTGCAGCGAGCGCAGGGCCGCCTCCAGGGCGAACCGGTGATCGGGGTCGAGGAGCCGGTCGCCGAAGTGGTTGTCCAGGTTCCGCAGGCGGTAGCGGACCGTCTGGGCGTGCACGCCCAGCATCTCGCCGACCTGTTCGGCGGGGGCCCGCGTGGAGACGTGCACCCGCAGGGTCTCGACCAGCCGCTCGCGGCGGGTGCCGGACAGCCCGTCGAGCGGGGCCAGTTCGCGGGCGGCGAGATGGGCGGTGAGGGCCGGATCGGACAACAGCCACAACGTTGTCAGGTGCTCCTCGCAGTGCACGAGGGGGGCGTCCGCCACGATGCCGTCGTCGATGAGCCGCAGGACGCGCCGCGCCCAGCGGACGGAGTGTGCCGCCTGCACCGGCGGCACGGTCAGGCCGACGACGGCGGGGGTGCCGGCCAGGGCGGAGTCGAGCATCGCGAGGCGCTGCGCGGTGAGCGGGCCGGGGATGAGCAGATGCGGCTCGGGGAGGCTGAGGTCGGCCAGGACGTCCCGGTCGAGACCGGCCTGGACGAGTTCGGCGACCGGCGGGCGGAGGGCCACCATGGTGCACTCTGCGGGGAGCTGCCAGGAGGCCTCCTGACACAGCTCGGCGATGGTCGCCCGGGGCAGCGGCGGGCCGGCGACGACCAGGTGGAGAAGCTGTCTTCGCAGCGCCGCCACATCGGACACGGCACGCGCCTGGACCATGAGGTAACCCTCGCGGGAGAGGGACTCCAGCTCGTCGACGTAGGCGAAGAGGGCGTCCGCGAAGGCCAGGATCAGGGTGGGGGAGAGGTTGTACGTGCGCCCGATGCTCTTGGCCCGGCGTAACGCGATGCGCGCACCGAGGCGGTAGGCGCCCTGCAGGGTGTCGAGGTCCCGGCCCTCGTAGGCCTCCACCCGGCCGAACCTGCGGATCAGCTCGTCCCGGAGGGCCGAGTTCCGCCCGGGGTCCGCGACCCGCTCCACGAAGGCCGCGAGCGCCTGCTCCACGCCCTGGCGGATCGCGTCCGAGTGGGGTCCCTTGAAGAGGTGGGCGTACACGGGATAGGTCCGCTGGACCTCCACACCGATCTCCTTGATGAGGCCCGGGATCTCCGGTCTCATCAGGGCGGCGAACTCCCTGGGAAGCGGGTCGAGCGGCTCGCCGATGTTCGATGACTGTGCGGTTGCGGGCATGACCGATCCCTTGCTCTCCTGCGCGACCGGTGGGGAGCGGCGGTGCGGCGCCCACCGTGGAGGGCGGGCGCCGCCTTGGCCGTCAGGTGCGTACCAACGGGGACTGCCGAAGCTAAATCAACTGCTGTGTGCTGTACACAACTTGCGCAAGAGTTGGCGTCCCGGGGGCCCGTGTGCCGCCCGAGTAGGCCGGGAATCGACCCTGGATGGCCGTTACTTGACGGCCGAGTGCCAGTTCCGCGAGAACACCTTTCCGGCGTCGGGGGCGACGACGCCGGGGGCGTAGAGACCGGTCAGGTACGTCTGGGTGTTGTCGAGGGTGATGCTGTTCCTGCCGGAGGCGGCGGGCAGTCCGGTCTTGAGGTTGACCGCGCCGTTGACGAGGCCGAGGCCGAGTCCGCAGCCGCTGGCGCCGGGGACGGCGAAGGTCCTGTCGACCTGGGTGGAGCCGAGGATGTTCAGGCGGCTCATGTCGCCCTCCTCGTTCGGGGAGCCGTCGCCGTCGTAGCGCTCCACGGAGAAGTCGGGGGACGTGAGGTTGCTCGGGCGCAGCACGATCGGGTTGGACTTCGTGCCGATGTAGCAGTTGCTGCCGAGGAAGGGGTTCTGGAGGTGGATGCGGACCGGGATCCGCACGATCGGCATGTCGGTGAGGACGCCCGCGATCTGGTCGAACTCCGAGGGCGTGCCGACCGATTCCACGGTGGCGGTGATCTTGTTGAGGTTCGCGTCCGACAGCTGCCGGCAGATGTCGGTGATGAACGGGATGTCGCTGGGACACATCAGCCCGAGCAGACCGCCGGGGACGGTGGCGGAATCCGCGATGAGCGAGCCGGCGGGCGGAGGGACGACGGTGTTGGTGCCGTCGGCGTTCTGGATCACACCGATCTGGAGGTTCGTCCTCCCGGTGACGACGGTCGTGTTGCCGAGCCTGATGGAACCGCCGGCGGAGGAGGACGACACGCACTGCGTCGACCGGTCGAGGCCGTCGGCGGCGAGCATCGCGGGGGCGTCGACGGGGCAGCGGTCGAACGGGGCCCAGGAGCCGTTCAGTTGCGGAGCGGCCGCGGTCGCCGTGCCGGCGGAGACGAAGGCACCGAGCGCGGTCAGCGCGGAGAGGGTGGCGAGTCTCGTGCGGGGTGAGACGAGGGACATGGGGGATGCCTTCCGTCGGGGAGGAGAGAGGACAGGGTGGGTCGGTTCAGCGTTCGGGCTTGGGGATCAGGCGGGGCTGGCGGTCCTCTGTGCAGAAGTCCGGAGGAGGCGCCTCGACGCCCGCGGAGCAGGTCTGGCCCTGGATCTGCTTGATGTAGTTGCCGGAGCCGGAGATGGAGGCCGTGAGGAGCCGGTCGAGGTTCTCGCCGCCGGCGCCGCAGCCCTTGAAGGCGGGAACGGTCACCTCACCGGTGAGCGGGCCGCCGCCGGTGAGGACGTAGCCTTCGGCGTTCTGACCCAGGGGGATCTTCCCCAGACCCAGCAACACCAGGTGGTCCCCGGGGAACTTGCCGGGCTTGGGCTCGGGCGAGGAGAGGGGCTTCGCCGTACGGCAGGAAGGGCCCACGTCCAGCTTGACGCCGTTGACCTCGATGTCGAGAACACGGAGGACCAGCGGAGCCCGGACCGTGTTCTCCAGGTAGTTGTCCCCCGTGGCGAAGATGACGCGGACCAACGTGTCGACCGTGATGGGCCCCGTCTGTTCCAGGACCATGGTCGCCGTCACCGGCTGGAACCCGAAGGTCAGGAAGGTGGAGGTGAAGGGCGGGGTCTGCTTGCGCCCCCGGTAGGAGAGGTCGCCCCGGGACAGGTTGGTGAAGTGGAACTCGCCCTCCGGAGGAGGAGTGGAGGGTATCTCCATGTCGCCCTGCTCGATCAGCATGCAGGACAGCGGGATGAGCGAGGCGCCGTTCAGCTTCCGTACGTTGGAGTAACCGGTGATGTACGCCGTCAGCGTCGCGGGAGTCGGCTTCTCGGGCGCGCAGGGCGGTGCGGCCGGCCGGGGCGCCGGAGTACCCGGCACCTCCTCGTCCGCCGCCGCCGGGCCTTTCTGCGCCCGCTGTCCGGCGTGAGGCCCCCGCGGACCCTTGCCACCGGTCCCGTCCGCGGTTCCAGGTCTCTCGGGGGCCGCCCGGTCGGTCGGGAACGACGGCAGGGGGAGGCCGGAAGGCGGGCCGGACGGCGCGGGAACGGTCGGTGACGTGGGAGGCGTGCTCGGTTCTCCGGTGCCGGTGTCGGCGCCGACCGGAACCTTGGCGAGCACGGTACGGCCCTCCGTGCCCGGGCCGGGGACGCAGGTGACGGAGAGGGACGCGGGGGTGGTGGCCGCACCGTCGGCCGTGCTCGGTGCGAGATCGACGGTGAGGCCCCCGGCGGTGAGGGTCAGACGGCCTGCCGTGTCCGTCGTCAGGATCGGCACGTCGCCGGTCGTGGTGAGCACGAGAGGCCCCTCGGCGGGGATGCCGACGGGCTGCGCCGTCCCGCTCCAAGTGGCCTCCGCACGCTGCTCGTTCTGGGCCACGCCGACCGTGAGCCGGGACTCGGCCCGTACGGTTGCGGCCTTGAGGGCGGTGAGGTCGGCCACGGCCGGCGCGGGAAGCTCCACCGTCGTCGTGACGTCGGTCGGCCGGATCTCCTCGCCCACGGCCGCCCGCTCGGGGAAGGCCGCCGTGATCCGTACGTTCACGGGTTGCGGCCCCGACGGCAGGGTGCAGACGTAGGGCAGCGCGGTGTCGACCTTCAGCGTCCCGACGGCGACGGCCGCGGCCGGGAGCAGGGGGGCGAGCGCCACGAACGCGGCGATCGTCGCGCCGCGCACCCGGGCGCGGGAGGAACGAGGGGTGGGCCACGGGCCTTTCATCTGGTACTCCGCTCGGGTCGTTCGCGAACGCGGGAGGTGACGTCCTACGCGCCTCAGGACCTAGGGGGTGTCTTGTCGATCAGGCCGGATCAGGGAGCGGCGTCTGGTGCCGTGCCTCGCAAGGCGGAGGAGGGAGGCAGTGGGGTCTCCCCTGTTCGAGCGAAGCCGAGAACTTGGGGAAGGAGCGTTGTCGACTGACGACAACGCGGCG
>NZ_JBEXSZ010000025.1:0-70408 GCF_040613865.1 Streptomyces sp. NPDC006197
GGCGGGCGGTGACGACACCGCCCTCCCCGGCCCCTTCCGCACACACCCCGGCGGGACGATCAACCGCCGATCAGCCGCCGATCAGCAGCGCCTGGTCCAGTGCCTGCAGGAAACGGTTCGTCGTCACCCGGTCCCGGACCGCGAGCCGCAGCCAGTTCCGGTCGAGCCCCGGGAACGTGTCGCCCCGGCGGGCCGCGAACCCCAGCGACCGCAGCCGCTCCCGTACCGCGTCCGCCCCGTCGATCCGCAGCAGTACGAAGGGGCCCTCCGCCCCCGCCACCGTCCGCACCTCGTCGAACTCCGCGAGACCGGCCAGCAGATGGGCCCGCTCCACCCCGATCCGGTGCGCCGCGTGCTCCGCCTCCGCGAGCGCCGCCCGCGTCATGCACGCCTCCGCCGCCACCAGGGCGGGCGTCGACACCGGCCACAGCGGCTGCGTCCGCTCCAGGGCCGCGATCGTCTCCGGCTCGGCCAGCACGTACCCGATCCGCAGTCCGGCGAGCCCCCAGGTCTTGGTGAGGCTCCGCAGCACCACGAGCCCCGGCACGTCCGTCCGCCCGGCCAGCGACTCCCGCTCGCCCGGCACCGCGTCCATGAACGCCTCGTCGACCACCAGGGTCCGGCCCGGACGGGCGAGCGCGGCGATCGAGGCGGCCGGGTGCAGCACGGAGGTCGGGTTCGTGGGGTTCCCGATCACCACCAGGTCCGCGTCCTCCGGAACCGCCGCCGGATCCAGCCGGAAGCCGTCCTCCTCGCGCAGCAGCACCCGGTCCACCTCGTGCCCGGCGTCCCGCAGCGCCGCCTCCGGCTCGGTGAACTGGGGGTGCACCACCACCGGCCGCCGCACCGGCAGGGCCCGTGCGAGCAGCACGAACGCCTCCGCCGCGCCGGCCGTCAGGAGCACCCGATTCGACGGCAGGTCGTGCCGCTCGGCGACCGCGGCCCGCGCGGCCCGGCCGTCCGGGTAGGCCGCGAGACCGGTCAGCGAGTCGGCGATCCGCTTCCGCAGCCAGTCCGGCGGGGTGTTCGTCCGGACGTTGACCGCCAGGTCGATGAGTTTCTCGTCCCGGACCTCGGCGTCACCGTGGTGGCGCAGGTCGTGGGCGTCGGTGTGCGTGTGCGTGTCCATGGCCGCCGTCGTGTGGGGGGTGGGGATGGTGGGGGGTGAGCCAGGCTCGCCAGCGATGTACCCGTGCGTCAAGGGCAACAACCGTGCGACGGACGTCACTTCGTTCGGACGAACCGGTACGAAAGCGGCGATTGCGCAGGTCGCGCGCCGGGATTTCCGCTTCGGGACGACCAACACGGGCCCGCCCCGGCCGACGAACGGCACCTCGGGCCCCGCCCGGCCCCCCGCCTCCGCACCTGCGGCCGTCGCCGCACCGGCGCCCGCGCCCGCCTCCGCAGGCCCGTCCGCGCCCGCCTCCGCAGGCGCGTCCGCTCCCGCCTCCGCAGGGCCGTCCGCTCCCCTCTCCGCAGGCGCGCCCGGTGCCCTCCGGCCGGCCGCTCCCGCCGCGAGCAGCGCCGCCGCCTCCGCCACGGAGGCCGTGCCCGTCGCGGCCAGCGGCAGCGCCGAAGGATGCGGTACGGGGACGGCCGCCAGCTCCCGGGCCGAGAAGCCCCGCACCGGCACCCCCAGGGCCGCCGCGGCCGCCACGATGCCCGGCTCGGCGGCCCGCGCGTCCAGGGTGCCGAGCGACCGCACGCACCCGGCCGGGAGCCCCGCCTCCCGCAGGACCTCCCCGATCAGCGCCAGCAGCTCGTCCACGGTCGTCCCCGACCGGGCCCCGACGCCGAGGTGCGCGCCGGGCACCCCATCCGATAGCAAAGGCCCATGGCAGTAGTCGTCGCGCTCGGCGCGTTCCTCATGACGCTCTTCGGCGGCTGGGTCGCCGGGCGCGTCACCGACCGCCGCCACCTCGTCCTCGGCCTCGCCGGCGGACTCATGCTCGGCGTCGTCGGACTCGACCTCCTGCCGGAGGCCCTGGAGGCCGCGGGGAAGAAGGTCTTCGGCGTCCGGGAGGCCCTGCTGCTCTTCGTCGGCGGCTTCCTCTTCGCGCACGTCGTCGAACGCCTCCTCGCCGTCAACCGCGCCGCGCACGGCGTCGGCGCCGACGAGAGGGTTCCCCAGGTCGGCCTCACGGCGGCCGCCGCGATGGTCCTCCACAGCCTCATGGACGGCATCGCACTTGGCGCCGCCTTCCAGGTCAGCGGCGGCATGGGCGCCACCGTCGCGCTCGCCGTCATCACCCACGACTTCGCCGACGGCTTCAACACGTACACGATCACGAGCCTCTACGGGAACGCCCGCCGCAAAGCCCTCGCCATGCTCGTCGCGGACGCCGTCGCCCCGCTCGCCGGCGCCGGCCTCGCCACCCTGTTCACCCTTCCGGAGGAACTGCTCGGCTGCTATCTCGGCTTCTTCGGCGGCGCCCTGCTCTACCTCGCCGCGGCCGAGATCCTGCCGGAGGCCCACCACGAACACCCCGCCCGCTCCACCGTGCTGTGCACGGTGGCGGGCGTGGCCTTCATCTGGTTCGTGGTGGGCGTCTCCGGCGGCTGAGTTCACGCGCAGTGCTCCACGAACCGCGCGGCGACCTCCGGGGCCCCCGCCCAGTGGGTGTGCACGTAGCTGGCGTGCACACCGCCCCGCACGAAGCCCTCCACCCGCCGCTCGGGCTGCCGCAGCCCCCAGGCCGCCAGCGGCCCGGCACCCGGCTCGATGACGGTGCGGTGGAACTCATGCCCCCGCATCCGCGTCCCGGCCGGCGCGAGGACGCTGTCGCTCACGGCGACGGCGTCCCGGTAGCCGAGCGTGAGCCGCTCCGACATCCGCGCGTCGGCGTCGAGCACCCCGCACATGGGCGTGCCGTCGAGCGACCGCGCCAGGTACAGCAGCCCGGCGCACTCGGCGGCGACCGGCGCGCCGGCTGCCGCCAGCTCGGCCACGGCCTTGCGGAGGGGCTCGTTGGCGGACAGCTCGGCCCCGTACATCTCGGGGAAGCCGCCCCCTACGACGAGCCCGCGGGTCCCCTCGGGGAGGGCCTCGTCCCGGAGCGGGTCGAACGTGACGACTTCGGCACCGGCCGCCCGCAGCAGCTCCGTGTGCTCGGCGTACGAGAACGTGAACGCCGCCCCGCCGGCGACGGCGACGACCGGCTTTCGGCCGGGCTCGTGGGCCGTCCGCGGGCCGGTGGCCGGGTTGTGCCCACCCGTTCCGCCCTGCGGAACGCCTGCCCACAACCCGTGGGCGTCCCACGGCTCCGCGCTCAACGGCGGCGCCGACCGCGCCAGCGCCAGCAGCGCCTCCATGTCGCACCCGGCGAGAACCTGCTCCGCCTGCGCCGCCACCGCCTCCACGGCAGCCGCCTGCCGCTCGGCGACCGGCACGAGCCCCAGGTGCCGCGACGGCGTGGCGACAGCCGGGGCCCGCCGCAGCACGCCGAGCACCGGCACCCCCGACTCCCCGAGCGCCTCCCGCAGCAGATGCTCGTGCCGGTCCGTCGCGACCTTGTTGAGGATCACGCCCCCGATCCGCACCTCCGGGTCCCAGGACGCGAACCCGTGCACGAGCGCCGCCACCGACCGCGACTGCGAGGACGCGTCGACGACGAGGACCACCGGCGCCTTGAGCAGCTTCGCGACCTGCGCGGTGGACGCCAGCTCGCCCTGGTCGGCGGCGCCGTCGTACAGGCCCATGACCCCCTCGACCACGGCCAGGTCGCAGCCGCGCGCCCCGTGCAGGAAGAGCGGCGCGATCAGCCCCGTACCGCACATGTACGCGTCGAGGTTGCGGCCCGGGCGGCCGGTCGCGAGCGCGTGGTAGCCCGGGTCGATGTAGTCGGGACCGACCTTGTGCGGGGAGACGGCCAGACCACGGCCGGCGAACGCGGCCATCAGGCCGGTCGCGACCGTGGTCTTGCCCGCGCCGGACGACGGCGCGGCGATGACGAGACGTGCTACCACTCGATGCCCCGCTGGCCCTTCTGACCCGCGTCCATCGGGTGCTTCACCTTCGACATGTCGGTCACCAGGTCGGCGAAGTCCTGGAGCTCCTGCGGCGCGTTGCGGCCGGTGATGACGACGTGCTGCTGCCCGGGACGGTCGCGCAGCACCTCGACGACCTCCTTGACGTCGATCCAGCCCCAGTGCAGCAGGTAGGCGAACTCGTCGAGGACGTAGAACTTGTACTTCTCCTCGGCGAGGTCACGCTTGACCTGCTCCCAGCCCTCGCGGGCCTTCTCCTCGTGGGACTGCTCGCCCTCGGCGACCTCGCGCTGGATCCAGGACCAGCCCTCGCCCATCTTGTTCCAGGTGACCGTGCCGCCCTTGCCGGTCTCGCCGAGCGCCTTGAGGGCGTTCTCCTCGCCGACCTTCCACTTGGCGGACTTGACGAACTGGAACACCCCGATCGGCCAGCCCTGGTTCCAGGCGCGCAGCGCCATGCCGAACGCGGCGGTCGACTTCCCCTTGCCGACGCCGGTGTGCACCATCACCAGTGTCCGGTTGCGGCGCTGACGGGTGGTGAGACCGTCGTCGGGCACGACGGTCGGCTGTCCCTGCGGCATTAAGCGGCCCTCCTGGTGGCGTTGTCTGCTTGTACGTCTCTGACGAGGCCGGCGATCGAGTCGGCGCGCAGCTCGTCCAAGGTCACGGCGGTGCCGCCGAGTTCGCGCGCCAGGGTGCCCGCGAGCCCGAGCCGCACCGGCCCGGTCTCGCAGTCCACGACCACCGACGCCGTGCCCTCGGCCGCGTGCAGCCGCGCCGCGCGGGCCGCGAGCGCCACCGGGTCGGCGCCCCCGCCGGTCGCCCGCCCGTCGGTCACGACGACGAGCAGCGGGCGGCGCGAGGGGTCCCGCAGCCGTTCGACCCGCAGCACGTCATGGGCCTTGAGCAGCCCGGCGGACAGCGGGGTGCGGCCTCCGGTCGGAAGCTTCTCGAGCCGGGCGGCGGCCGCGTCCACGGACGAGGTCGGCGGCAGCGCGACCTCGGCGTCTCGCCCCCGGAAGGTGACGAGGCCGACCTTGTCGCGCCGCTGGTAGGCGTCGAGCAGCAGCGAGAGCACGGCGCCCTTCACGGCGCTCATCCGCTGCCGCGCCGCCATGGAGCCGGAGGCGTCCACGGCGAACAGCACCAGGTTCCCCTCGCGCCCCTCCCGGGTCGCCTGCCGCAGGTCGTCCCCGCGGACCACGAGGCCGGGGCCGGACCGGCCGCGCGCCCGCTGGTGCGGGGCGGCGGCCCGGACGGTCGCCGCCAGGTGCAGCTTGGTCAGCGCGCCCCGGGGCCGGGTCGAGCCGGTGGTGCGGCCGTGCTCGGTGCGGGCCCGGGAACGACGCCCGGCCGCGCCCTCGCCGAGACCGGGCACGCTCAGCACCTTCGTACGGAAGGGCTCGCCGGCCTTGACGGCTCCCCGCTCACCGGCGCCGGCGCCCTGCGGGGCGGGCGCGGGTGCGCTCTCCGGGGTCTCGGCGGACTCGGGCGCGGGTGCGCTCTCCGGGGTCTCGGCCGACTCGGGCGCGGGACCGTCGGGCCCCTCGCCCTGCGGCGGAACGCCCCCGCCGTCGGGACCGCCACCACCGGGGCCGCCGTCACCCGGACCGTCCGGCTCCGGCTCCGGATCCTCGTCGTCCCCCTTGAACCGCTCCAGGGTCTCGTCGAGCTTGTCCTCGTCGAGACCGGGCGCGTCGAAGGGCGAGCGCCGCCGCCGGTGGGGGAGGGCCAGGAGCGCGGCCTGCCGCACGTCCTCCGAGGTGACCCCGGTCCGTCCGGCCCAGGCGGCGAGCGCGGTCGCGGTGCGGGCCATCACGATGTCGGCGCGCATGCCGTCCACCTCGAACGCCGCGCAGGTCGCGGCGATCTGGAGCAGCACCGCGTCGCCGAGCTCCACCCGGGGCAGCAACTCCCGGGCGGCGACGATCCGTTCGCGCAGGGCCGCCTCCTCGCCGGCCCAGCGGGCGGCGAAGGCGGCCGGGTCGTCCTCGAACGCGAGACGCCGCCGGACGACCTCGACCCGCTGCTCCGGGTCCCGCGACGCGGCGACCTCCACGGTGAGCCCGAACCGGTCGAGCAGCTGCGGCCGCAGCTCGCCCTCCTCGGGGTTCATGGTCCCGACGAGCAGGAAACGCGCGGCGTGCCGCACGGAGACGCCCTCGCGCTCGACGTGCGAGGCGCCCATGGCGGCGGCGTCGAGGAGGTGGTCGATGAGGTGGTCGCTCAGCAGGTTGACCTCGTCGACGTAGAGGATCCCCCGGTGCGCGGCGGCGAGCAGTCCCGGCTCGAAGGCCTTCACGCCCTCGGCGAGCGCCTTCTCGATGTCGAGCGCGCCGACGAGCCGGTCCTCGGAGGCGCCGACGGGCAGCTCCACCATCCGGGCGGGACGGGAGGTGCCGGGCGCGTTGCCGTGCGGACCGTCCGGGCAGCCCGGGTCGGGCGAGGCCGGGTCGCAGCTGAACCGGCAGCCGGCGACCACCGGGACCTCGGGCAGCAGCTCGGCGAGCGCGCGCACGGCGGTCGACTTGGCGGTCCCCTTCTCACCCCGGACGAGCACACCGCCCACGGCCGGGCTGACGGCGTTCAGCAGCAGCGCGAGCCGCAGATCGTCCATGCCGACGACGGCGGTGAACGGATAGCGGGTGCTCATCGGGGGTTCGCTCCTTCGGTGGGTACGGATGCCTGGACCGGGCGGGCGTTCACGGCGCCCCCGGAGGCACGAACGGCAGCCCCTCCGGGGCGCCCTCCTCGATCAGCCGCAGCAGCGCGTCCGTGTCCGCGTGCTCCTCGACCAGGTCGCCGAGCCGGTCGAGCTGTTCCTCCCGCAGCGCGCCGAACGACGTGTCCGGGGCCGGCACGAACCGTCGCCCGGCCGCCGCCGCGACCTCCCGCAGGAACGCCCGCCGGAAGCCGTCGCTCTCCAGCGAGCCGTGCCAGTGGGTGCCCCACACGGAGCCGACCCGGCACCCGTCGAGGAACGGTTCCCCACCCTCCACGGAGGCCACCCCGTGGTGGATCTCGTACCCCTC
Source organism: Streptomyces sp. NPDC006197 (assembly GCF_040613865.1). NCBI lineage: Bacteria > Bacillati > Actinomycetota > Actinomycetes > Kitasatosporales > Streptomycetaceae > Streptomyces > Streptomyces sp. NPDC006197. The sequence goes on from NZ_JBEXSZ010000025.1 coordinate 7,020, forward strand.
GACCCGCTCGCCGAGCGCCTCGCCGACCGGCCGGGCGAGGGTCTTCTCGACCCCGAACCGGACCCGTACGGGCAGCAGCCCGAGCCCGTCGACCACGCCGGCCTTCGACTCGACCTCGTCCTCGATGCGCTCGCCGAGGGCCTGGAAGCCGCCGCAGATGCCCAGCACGGGCCGGCCCTCGGCCGCGCGCCGGACGAGGGCGTCGGCGAGCCCCCGCTCGCGCAGCCACGCCAGCGCCTTCACCGTGCCCCGGGTGCCCGGGACGACGACGAGGTCCGCGTCGACGAGCTCCTCGGGCCGGTCCACGAACCGGACGACGACGCCCGGCTCGGCGGCCAGGGCGTCGACGTCCGTGAAGTTGGACATCAGCGGCACGGCGCACACGGCGACCCGCAGCACGTCCTCGCCGAGCGGCGGCGCGACGACCGACTCGCGGACGGTGCCCCGCAGCGAGACCCGCAGGCCGTCCTCCTCGTCGATCCCGAGCCCGTGCGCGTACGGCAGGACGCCGAAGGTCCGGCGGCCGGTGAGCCCGTGCAGCATGTCGAGGCCCGGTTCGAGCAGGCTCACGTCGCCCCGGAACTTGTTCACCAGGTATCCGGCGACGAGTGACTGGTCCTCCGGCGAGAGCAGCGCCGTCGTCCCGAAGAACTGGGCGAAGACCCCGCCCCGGTCGATGTCCCCGACGACGACCACGGGGAGCTTCGCGGCCCGCGCGATGCCCATGTTCACGATGTCCGTGCGCCGCAGGTTGATCTCGGCCGGACTGCCCGCCCCCTCGCAGATCACGGCGTCATACGTGCCCCGCAGTTCCTCCAGGCACGCCAGGACCGGCTCGAAGAGTTCCTTCTGCCGCCCGCCGTGGTAGCCCCGGGCGCTGAGCTCGCCGACCGGCTTGCCCATGAGGACGACCTGACTGGAGCGGTCGCTGCCGGGCTTGAGCAGCACCGGGTTCATGAGCGCGGTCGGCTCCACCCGCGCGGCCTGCGCCTGCATGGCCTGCGCCCGGCCGATCTCGGCGCCCTCCCGGGTGACGAAGGAGTTCAGGGACATGTTCTGTCCCTTGAACGGCGCGACCTTGACGCCCTGCCGGACCAGCCAGCGGCAGATGCCGGCCGTGACGACGCTCTTGCCCGCGTCGGACGTGGTCCCGGCGACGAGCAGCCCCCCACCCCTCATGCGTTCCTCCGCTTCAGCGCGCTCGCGATCATGCGGCCGCCCACGCAGGCGGCCAGGGTCAGTCCGGTGATCCGGCGGGACAGCCGGACCGCGCGGTCGATGTCGGCGACCTCGACGGGCCGCCCCTCCGCGTTGAGGACGGGCCGGTGCTCGACCCGCCCGGCGTACGAGAGGGTCCCCCCGAGCCGCACGCCGAGGGCGCCCGCGAAGGAGGCCTCGACCGGTCCCGCGTTCGGGCTCGGGTGCTTCGCGGCGTCCGCCCGCCAGGCCCGTACGGCTCCGCGCGGGTCTCCGCCGGCGACGGTCGCGAGCGCGGCGGTCAGCCGGGCCCCGGGCCAGCCGGCCAGGTCGTCGAGGCGGGCCGAGGCCCAGCCGTACCGGCGGTACCGGGGCGACTTGTGGCCGACCATCGCGTCGAGGGTGTTGACGGCCCGGAAGCCGACCAGCCCCGGCACGCCCGCGACGGCTCCCCAGAAGAGGGCGCCGACCACGGCGTCGGAGGTGTTCTCGGCGACGGACTCGACGACCGCGCGGGCCATCGCGGGACCGTCGAGGGACTGCGGGTCGCGTCCGCACAGGTGCGGCAGCCGTTCCCGGGCCACCTCCAGGTCCCCGGCGGCGAGGGCACCGCCGATCGCGCGGGCCTCGCGCCCCAGGGTCGTACCGCCGACGACGGCCCAGACGGCCGCCGCGGTGAGCGCGACGGATCCGGCGCGGCTGCCCCGTGCCGTACGGGCGGCGAGGGCGCCGGCCGCGACGGTGGCGCCGGCGCAGACGGCGGTGTGCAGGGCGCCCCAGCCGCGGTGGTCGCGCCACAGGGCCCGCTCGACGCGGCCCGCCGCGCGTCCGAAGGCGGCGACGGGGTGTCCGCGGCGGGGGTCGCCGACGAGCAGATCGACGGCGAGGCCCAGGGCCGCGCCGTACGCGAAGACACCGGTGGCTGGGGAGACGCTGCGGCCGAGGCCGGGCATGGCGCTCTGTCCTCACTCAGGGTCCGCGCCCTGGATCGACGTGACCGGCGGCGAGAGTTCCTGACTCCCGGACCCGTGGGATCCGGTCACAGTGGCGGGACCGCGCCGGATTCGCACCGGACTTCCTCTACTGCCGCCGTAATGGCCTCGGCAGTCCACCACGGGCCGAGAACAGCCGTCAACTCACCCTTGACCTGCACCGCGTCACTGTGCGAAGCACCACAAACACGACGGCCGAGCGGCCCGCATCCGAGGATGCGGGCCGCCCGGCCGAGGTGACGGGAGCGTCAGGCGACGATCAGGTAGATGCCGTACGCCACGGCCGCCAGGCACAGGCCGAAAGCGGCGTAGGCGCCGGTGCGGGCCAGGGTGGCGGAGCCTCCCTGCGCGGCGGCCCGCTCCTGCTTGGAGAGGCCGATGACACCGAGGGTGAAGAGGCCCACGAGGGCGACGGTCGCCCCGAGGCTGACTCCGAAGACGGAGCCGAGGGCTGCCCAGTCGATCTTCATGCTTGGTTCCAGTTCCTTAGACCGCGGCGGGGGCCGGGGGAGCGGCCGGGTCCGTGGGGACCGGCGCGGGGATGGTGGTCTTCAGGTCCTCGTCCGCGACGGCGGCGACGGAGCCGGCCGGCGGCGGGGTGACGGCCGCGATCGCGGTGGTCACGACGCCCGCGGGCTCGGTCTCGGCGTCGGTCTCGACGTCGTTGACGTTGGTGTGGTCGACCACCTGGCGGCGGGAGACGAGCCAGATGCCGAGGCAGGAGGCGATCAGGAAGGCCGCGACGACGTAGACGCCCCAGTCGCCCTGGCGGGCGACGTACTCGGCACCCGCGCCGACCAGGCCGGCGGCCGGCAGGGTCAGGCCCCAGGCGACGAACATGCGGGTGGCGGTCGACCAGCGGACGACACCGCCCTTGCGGCCGAGGCCCGCGCCCATGACGCCACCCGAGACGACGTGGGTGGTGGAGAGCGAGAAGCCGAGGTGGGAGGAGGCCAGGATGGTCGTGGCCGCGCTGGTCTGGGCGGCGAAGCCCTGCTGCGGCTGGAGGTCCGTGAGGCCCTTGCCCATGGTGCGGATGATGCGCCAGCCGCCGAGGTAGGTGCCGAGCGCGATCGCCAGACCGGCGGAGACGATGACCCAGACGGGCGGGTTGGAGCCGGGGGCGAGGGCGCCGCCGGCGACCAGGGCGAGGGTGATGATGCCCATCGTCTTCTGGGCGTCGTTGGTGCCGTGGGCGAGGGAGACGAGACCGGCGGAGGCGATCTGGCCGGCCCGGTAGCCCTTGGCCGTGTCCTTCTCGTCGGTCCTGGCGCCGATCTTGTACGTCAGCTTCGTGGCCAGCATCGAGGCGATGCCCGCGACGATCGGCGCGGCGACGGCCGGGATGAGGACCTTGGTGACGACGACCTCGCCGTTGACACCGCTGACGCCGATCGAGGCGACGGTCGCGCCGATGAGGCCGCCCATCAGGGCGTGGGAGGAGCTGGAGGGCAGTCCGACCAGCCAGGTCACCAGGTTCCAGAGGATCGCGCCGACGAGCGCGGCGAGGATCACTTCGGGCTGGATGCCTTCTTCGTTGACCAGTCCCTTGGAGATCGTCTTGGCGACCTCCACGGACAGGAACGCGCCGACGAGGTTCAGCACGGCGGACATGGCCACCGCCGTCTTGGGCTTGAGTGCACCGGTCGAGATGGTCGTGGCCATCGCGTTGGCGGTGTCGTGGAAACCGTTCGTGAAATCGAACACGAGAGCTGTCACGACCACAATGGCGAGCAGCAGCGTGATGTGTTCCATTTACCCAGGCAATCGTTTGACGTCAGTGGCTCGTCGAACGTAAGCAACCTGGGTGAACGGAAGATGAACTGGGGCGGGCGGCGTGGTGTCCCTATCCGGTGTCAAGAGGTTCCGCTTCCCGCCCCGGAGGGCGCGGCGTCCACGATGCGGTCACCGCGCAACCCGGGTGATCCCGCCCTTCCCGGGGCACGTGCGACCTGCCCCGCTTCCTCCCCCGGCACCCGGTTCCACCCCCTGGACAGGACCATCCGGCCGGGGGACCCCCTGGAGGAGACCCACGTCACTCCCCGGGGCGACCCCTCCGGCCCGCCGCGGTCCACCCCGGGCGGCCCTCCGGTCCCGCCGCGATCCGCTCCAGGTGGACCCCCGGTCCCGCCGCGATCCGCCCCAGGTGACCCCCCGGTCCCGCCGCGATCCGCCCCAGGTGACCCCCCGGTCCCGCCGCGGTCCACCCCGGCCGGGTCCGTCCGGTGGCAGCTCCACCCCGCCCTGCCGAGACTGGGAGCGTGCGCCCGGCTACAGCGACGGCAGCGGCCGTCACCACCCTGATCGGTGTCGGCGCGGCCGCGATCGCGGCCGGCCGGTACGCCAGCGACGTCGCCCTCAAGGCGCCGTCCGGACGACCACTGCCCGGAGATCCCGGACTCACCGTGCACGCCACGGGGCCCGAACGGATCACCCTCACCCGCAGCCTCGCCTCGCTGCGCCCCGGCACGTACGGCATGGACGCCCCCGGCCTGCACGCCGTCCTCGGCCCCGTCCTCGACCGGGTCCCGCACACCGCCGACACCGTCGTCCGCCGCCTGGAACGGGTCGAGCTCGGCGTCCTCGGGCCCGGCGCCCGCGTCCGGCTCACCCCCCAGCTCCACCGCGGCACCCCGACCAGTGCCCTCGGCCTCGTCCACGAGGACGTCGAGATCCCCGGCGAGCTCGGCCCCCTGCCCGCCTGGCTCGTGCCCGGCCACCGCTCCACCTGGGTGATCGCCCTGCACGGCCTCGGCACCACCCGCGAGCACCCGCTGAACCTCGTCCCCTTCTACGACCGCCGCAAGATCCCCGTCCTCGTCCCCGCCTACCGGGGCGACGAAGGGGCGCCCCGCACCCCGGACGGCCTCGCCCACCTCGGCGACTCCGAGTGGCGGGACGTCGACGCCGCCATCCGCTACGCCGTCCGCCGGGGGGCCCGGAAGGTCGTCCTGCACGGCTGGGGGACCGGCGCCACGATGGCCCTGCGCGCCGCCGCCGAATCGGGCGTGCGCGACCGGATCGGCGGCCTCGTCCTCGACTCCCCGGTCCTCGACTGGGAGGCCACCCTCCGCAACCTCGCGGCGGCCCGCCACGTCCCGGGACCCCTGCTCCCGCTCGCCGTCCGCGCCGCCCAGGGCAGGACGGGCGCGCACGGCGACCTCCTCCGGACCGTCTCCGAGCCGGACGCCCTGCGCGCCCCGGCCCTCCTCTTCCACGGCCCCGACGACACCCTCGCCCCCTGGGAACCCTCCGTCGAACTCGCCGCCCGCCTGCCCGGCCTGGTCAGCCTGCGGACCGTGAAGCAGGCCCCGCACGCCGCGATGTGGAACGCCGACCCGGTCCGCTACGAGGAGTCCCTGCGCCGCTTCCTCACCCCGCTGCTCTGACGGCACTTCTGATTCCGATTGGGCTTTCGGGCCGTCAGCGGGAAGACTGCCCCCGTGACGTCTCGAAAGCCCGATGAACCATTGGCGCGCAACTCCAGACTCCGACTCGTCCGCCCGCGGGCGCTGGCCACCGCCCGACGGGCCGTGACGACCCGGCGCACCCGGCCGGCGCCGCGGCCGCCCGAGGGCACTCCGCCCCGCGCGGAGCTCGCCCGCCAGGCCCGGCACGTCCTCGCCGACGCCGTACGGATCGCCCGCTGGGCCGCCGTCGAGCACGGGGCCGAGGCGGCACCCCGCACCGGCCCCGGCGCCGGCCCCGCCCAGGAACGGGCCGCGGCCGCACTGGACCTGACGCCCGGCCAGATCCGGGCCGGCTGGGACCGCGCCCGGCTCGCCGGGCTCGTCGAGCTGCACGGCGACACCGCCCGCCCCGGCTGGCGGCTGCACGCCTGGGACCGCGACGACTCCGCCGTCCTGCGCGGCTGGGTCGCCCTCTTCGACGCCTGGTCGCTCGTGCACCCCGCCCCCGAGGGGGTCGCCCCGAGCGCCGTCGCCGAGGTCGTCGAGGCCGTCCCGCAGGTGCTCTCGCTGCTCCAGCTCTCCCAGGGCCCGGTCCTCGTCCCCGCCCTCCTCGACCTCCTCGGCCAGCGCGTCGAGGAACTCCGCGGGGAGCGCTGCGAGGTCCCCGCGGCCGAGCAGGCGCCCGAGACGGCGGACGCCCCCGCCGTCCCCGCCCTCGATGGTCTGCCCGCCCTCCTCGACTGGGCCCTGGAGGGCCTGGCCGCGGTCGGCGCGCTCACCCTGGACCCCGGCACCGACGAGCGCCACGCCACCCTGACCCCGCTCGGCAACTGGGCGGTCTGGGTCAAGCTGGAGCAGATCTGCGTCGCCGCGCAGAGCCCCGCGGGCAACATCGAGCAGTCCGCCGAGGACATGCTCCGCGGCTGCGCCCGGCTCACCCCGGGCCCGGCCCGCGACGAGTACCGCGCCTGGCTCGCGGCCCGCACCCTGTCCAGCGCCGTGAGCGAACTCCTCGCCGTCGCCCGCGGTGAGGACGCCCTCCTGCGCGGCCTCGCCTTCGAGGCGCTCCGCGTCGTCGGGGCGCCCGCCGAGGCCGAGGTGCGGGCCACCGTCGCCGAGCCCTCGCTCCGCCCGTACGCGCTGCTCTGGCTGGCCGAGTACGAGGGGGCCGACCCCGACGAGGCCCAGGAGGTGCTGACCCGCGAGGAGTCGACCTGGCTCTGGGTCGACACCGCGGCGGCCGTCGCCGACCACGGCGAGAGCGAACTGCTCGTCCGCCACCTCGACTCCGCCGTGCAGGGCACCGTCCCGGCGCTGCTCGACGAGGTCCGCGCCGTCGGCCACCCCCGCACGGTCCAGGTCCTGGTCGCCCTGGCGGCCGCCCACCCGGACCCGGCCCTGGCCAAGGCGGTCCGCCGGGCCGCCTTCCAGGTCCACACCGGCGGAGCCTGACCTTCAGGGGGCGCTCACCCCACCGCGCCGGGGGCGTACGTACCGAAGCTCCACACGTTGCCCTCGGCGTCCCGGGCCGTGTAGTCCCGCGCGCCGTACTCCTGGTCCGTCGGCGGCAGCACGATCTCGATGCCCTGCGCCACCGCCCGGGCGTGGTGCTCGTCGACGTCGTCCACGCGCACGTACACCGCGGTGGGCCCGCCGTCGCCCATCAGCTTGTCGAAGCCGGTGCCGCTGCCCTTGCTGCCCAGCATCACCATGCCGTTCCCGCAGGCGAGCTCGGCGTGCATCACACGGCCGTCCTCGCCCTCGTACACGGCGTGCTCGGTGAAGCCGAAGCCCTCCGTGAGCTGTTTGATCGCGGCCTTCGCGTCCTCGTACCGCAGCGCCGGACAGATGTCGGGGGTCCCAGCCATCCCGATCACTCCCTCTCGATGTGACCTGGATCTCAGTCTGGCAGCCGCCACCGACAACTCAGCGGAAGGTGTCGCACCGGGCCATGTCGCCGGCCCGGTAGCCCTCGTGGAACCACTGCTGCCGCTGCGCCGCCGAGCCGTGCGTCCAGCTCTCCGGCGTCACCCGCCCCTGGAACCTCTCCTGGATCCGGTCGTCGCCCACGGCCGCCGCCGCGTCCAGGCCGTCCCGGACGTCCTCGTCGGTGAGCCGGGTGAGCAGCGGCCGGCCCGTCTTCTCGTCGGGGGTGGTCGTCGCGTGCCGCGCCCAGACCCCGGCGTAGCAGTCGGCCTGGAGCTCGACCCGTACGGCGTTGGAGTTCGCACCGGTCCGCCCGTCCTGGGCGCGGCCGAGGGTCCCCATCAGGTTCTGGACGTGGTGGCCGTACTCGTGCGCCACCACGTACGCCTGGGCGAAGGGCCCGCCGGTCGAGCCGAAGTCGGTCCGCAGCTCGTCGAAGAAGCCCAGGTCCAGATAGACCCGCCGGTCGCCGGGGCAGTAGAAGGGCCCCACCGCCGAGGTCGCCGGGCCGCACGCGGTGCCGACCCGCTCGGTGAACATCACGGTGGCGGCGTTCCCGTAGGTGCCGCCCCGGCGCGCGTACTCGCTCCGCCAGTAGTCCTGCACGCTGTTGACGACGGCGACGATCCGGCAGTCCTGGCGCGTGTTGGCGTCCGAGCCCTTCTTGCAGCTCTGGTTCACCCGGTCCGCGGACGAGGAGCTCGCGACCGGCTCGTCACCGCCGGAGGAGAGCCCGAGCTGGTCCGGCCCCACGCCGAAGAGCACGCCCAGGACCAGGGCGACGAGGCCGACGATCCCGCCGCCGACGGTCGCCCTGCCGCCCGGGATGCGGCTGCCGCGGACGTCCCGCACCTCCGAGGTGTCCAGGTCGGCGTCGTCGTCGAACTGCACGGTCCACCACCCTCCGCGTCGCTGCCGCGGCGGTGGCCGCCGCCCTGCGCCGAGTATCGGATGATCTCGCCTCACTCGCCCCTTTTCCGGCGCATTGGCGGAAATGTGAGAAAGATCCGAGTCTGCCTGCCGCACCCGTATGGCCGAAAACCAGTTGCAGGCGCCCGTTAGACTGGCCGCATGGCCATTCTCCTTTGGGTGCATTAGCGGCGTCGAAGCCCTCCACCCCGTCCTTCCGCCGTATCCCCACCGCCCTGGAGTCTGTCCGTGATCACCGCTTCCTGCATCGAGCTGCGCGCCGGCGCCCGAGTCCTCATCGAGTCCGCTTCCTTCCGCGTCGCCAAGGGCGACCGCATCGGCCTCGTCGGCCGCAACGGAGCGGGCAAGACCACTCTCACCAAGTGCCTCGCCGGCGAGGGCCAGCCGGCCGCCGGCGCCATCACCCGCTCCGGCGAGGTGGGCTACCTCCCGCAGGACCCGCGCACCGGCGACCTCGACGTCCTGGCCCGCGACCGCATCCTCTCCGCCCGCGGCCTCGACACCCTCCTCAAGAAGATGCGGGCGAACGAGGAGCGCATCGCCACCGGCTCCGGCGCCACCCGCGACAAGGCGCTGCGGCAGTACGAGCGCCAGGAGACCGAGTTCCTGACCAAGGGCGGGTACGCGGCCGAGGCCGAGGCCTCCACCATCGCCGCCGCCCTCGGCCTGCCCGACCGGGTCATGGGCCAGCCGCTGCACACCCTCTCCGGTGGTCAGCGCCGCCGCGTCGAGCTCGCCCGGATCCTCTTCTCCGACGCCGACACCCTGCTCCTCGACGAGCCCACGAACCACCTCGACGCCGACTCCATCATCTGGCTGCGCGACTACCTGAAGACCTACCGCGGCGGCTTCATCGTCATCTCCCACGACGTCGACCTCGTCGAGACCGTGGTGAACAAGGTCTTCTACCTGGACGCCAACCGGTCCACGATCGACGTCTACAACATGGGCTGGAAGCTCTACCAGCAGCAGCGCGAGGCCGACGAGAAGCGCCGCAAGCGCGAGCGCCAGAACGCCGAGAAGAAGGCCGCCGCGCTCAACTCGCAGGCCGACAAGATGCGCGCCAAGGCGACCAAGACCGTCGCCGCGCAGAACATGGCCAAGCGCGCCGAGCGGCTGCTCTCCGGCCTGGAGGCGGTGCGGGTCTCCGACAAGGTCGCCAAGCTCCGCTTCCCCGAGCCGGCGCCCTGCGGCAAGACCCCGCTGACGGCCGAGGGACTCTCCAAGTCCTACGGCTCGCTGGAGATCTTCACCGATGTGAGCCTCGCGATCGACAAGGGCTCGCGCGTCGTCATCCTCGGCCTCAACGGCGCGGGCAAGACGACCCTGCTGCGTCTCCTCGGCGGCGTCGAGAAGCCCGACACCGGCGAGGTCACCCCGGGCCACGGCCTGAAGCTCGGCTACTACGCCCAGGAGCACGAGACGCTCGACCCCGAGCGGACCGTCCTGGAGAACATGCGCTCGGCCGCGCCCGACCTCGACCTCGTCGACGTGCGCAAGACGCTCGGCTCCTTCCTCTTCTCCGGCGACGACGTCGACAAGCCGGCCGGTGTCCTCTCCGGCGGCGAGAAGACCCGGCTCGCGCTCGCGACCCTCGTCGTCTCCTCGGCGAACGTGCTGCTCCTCGACGAGCCCACCAACAACCTGGACCCGGCCAGCCGCGAGGAGATCCTCGGCGCGCTGCGCACGTACAAGGGCGCCGTCGTCCTCGTCACCCACGACGAGGGCGCCGTGGAGGCGCTCGACCCGGAGCGGATCATCCTGCTCCCGGACGGCGTCGAGGACCTGTGGGGTGCGGACTACGCGGACCTGGTGGCCCTCGCCTGACCCTCCGAGGGGCGTCCCGGGGCCTCGTCCGGCCCCGGATGATCATCCCGGGCTGGATCATTCGGCTCATGGGTGATCCGTCATCTGAGTGAGGATCTCTCGTACATCCCGGCGCGGTGCTCTGCCGAATCCTTCCGGCAGACCCGCGCCGTACGTGTGTTCCCCTTGCCGCGCTGACCTGGCACTTCCCGTACCGACCGGTTCGAAGGCGCGTTTCCGGCCCTGCGGAATATTGGCTTCCGTTCGTGATGACGGCGTACTCGTCCACAAACCCGGCGGCACGGACCTTGTCGAATGGGTGGCCAGGACGGACGGGAGGGGTGATCATGAGAAGTCCAGAGCGCACTTCCCATGAGGAGGCACGGGTGGCCGAGACTCTGAAGAAGGGCAGCCGGGTGACCGGCGCCGCGCGCGACAAGCTCGCGGCAGACCTGAAGAAGAAGTACGACTCCGGTGCGAGCATCCGGGCGCTGGCCGAGGAAACCGGCCGCTCCTACGGATTCGTCCACCGGATGCTGAGCGAGTCCGGAGTCACGCTGCGCGGACGCGGCGGAGCGACACGGGGCAAGAAGGCGGCCTCGGCCTGACATCGGGGCGGCTCGACCGGCCCGCCGGGACCTCCCGGTGGGCACCCGGTCGGCCCTGCGGTCGGCCAGGTGGTTACTGTGCAGTCACTTAGCATGTCGCATGCAGTGCTGCACCGGAACCGGAGGCGCCCCCATGACTACGCTCGACGACTCTGAGCTCGTGTTCGACAAGGACGGTGTACGGCTCACCGTCGAGGACGCCGTTGCCACGGTGACCCTGACCAATCCGGCGAAGCGCAACGCCCAGTCTCCCGCTCTGTGGCGGGCGTTGACGGAAGCCGGCCGGTCGTTGCCCGGCAGCGTGCGGGTCGTCGTCCTGCGCGGCGAGGGCAAGTCCTTCTCCGCTGGACTCGACCGGCAGGCGTTCACGCCCGAGGGCTTCGACGGCGAGCCGTCCTTCCTCGACCTCGCGCGCGGTTCCGACGAGGACCTCGACGCGGTCATCGCCGAGTACCAGGAGGCGTTCACCTGGTGGCGCCGCAGCGACCTCGTGTCGATCGCGGCCGTCCAGGGCCACGCCATCGGTGCGGGCTTCCAGCTCGCCCTCGCCTGCGACCTGCGGGTCGTCGCCGAGGACGTGCAGTTCGCCATGCGCGAGACCAGCCTGGGCCTCGTCCCGGACCTGACCGGGACGCACCCGCTCGTCTCCCTCGTCGGCTACGCCCGCGCGCTGGAGATCTGCGCCACCGGCCGCTTCGTGCACGCGGAGGAGGCCGAGCGCATCGGTCTCGCCAACCTGTCCGTGCCCGCCGACGAGCTCGACGCGGCCGTACGGGACCTCAGCGCCGCCCTGCTCGCGGCGCCCCGCGACGCGGTCAACGAGACCAAGGCGCTGCTCCAGGGCGTCTCCGGCCGCTCCTACGAGGAGCAGCGCACCGCCGAGCGCGCCGCCCAGGCCCGCCGCCTGCGCGATCTGGCGGGCCTCGGCGACTGACGCACGCGCGCGTGAAGGGCGGCTGACGCGCGCGCCCGAAGTGACGCACGCGCGCGTCCGGCGTAGTACGCGCGCCTTGAGTGCAAGCACCCGCGCCCGCGCCCGTTCAGCGCAGCTCCGACACCAGTACCGTGACCGCGGTCGCCCCACCGGCGGCCGTGGTCGCGGCGTTCCGGGCGGCGCGGGCCACGTCCAGCGGGCGGTGGCCGGCCGTCACGGCCAGCTCCACCCGCATCCCCTCCGGGCCCCGGTGCACCGGCGGCCCCCAGGCGTCCGTCACGCCCGCCACGCCCTCGACCCGCAGGACCGCCAGGGCCACCGGATCGTCCGTCGCCGGGGCCGGCCGCCCGGGCGGGGGAGTGTCCGGGCCCGCCTCCGGCTCGATGTCGAGCAACTCCGTCACCCGTAGGTCCACGGCCGTCACGAGCAGCCCGAGCCCGTCCCGCGCCGCCCCGAGCAGGGCCGCCCGCAACTCCTCGGCCAGCTCCGGCAGCGGCCGGCCCGCGACCGCCCCGAAGTCCGCGGTGATCCGCAGCAGCCCCGGCCCGAGCGCGCCCGGCGGCACCGGAAACGGCTCGGCCCCCGCCGCCCCCTCGTTCTCGGCCTCCAGGTCGGGTCCGACCCGGAGCCTGCCCGGCACCACCCCCCGCACCTCCGCGGCGGCCGGGCGGAGGACACCCCGTACCGTCCGCTCGGTGATCCACGCGCCGTCCCCGGCCGTGCCGAGCGGCAGCAGCCTGCCCGGCGCGAGCCGCTCCCGTACCGCCGCCGTCCATCCCTCAGCCGTCGTCATTCCCCCAGCCTGCCGCATTCCTGGGGCGATTTGGGGCAAGCACCCTTAATGTGGGCGAGGAACCCCGAAATATGACAGAAGGGGCTAAATCTCATGACGGACACCACTCACTCCGGAGACCTCGCGACGGACGAGCCGCGCCGTACCTCCGTGACCAAGCGCGGGGGCGGCCTGGCGGGCGCCCGGGGCCGGACGACCATCGCCGACGGGGTGGTGGAGAAGATCGCCGGTCTCGCCGCGCGCGACGTCGACGGCGTCCACGCCATGGGCAGCGGTCTCTCCCGCACCTTCGGCGCCGTCCGCGACCGGGTCCCCGGCACGGGCAGCGGCAAGTCGAACGTCACCCGGGGCGTCAAGGCCGAGGTCGGCGAGGTGCAGACCGCGCTCGACCTGGAGATCGTCGTCGACTACGGCGTCTCCATCGCCGACGTCGCCAGTGACGTCAGGGAGAACGTCATCGCCGCCGTGGAGCGGATGACGGGTCTCGAAGTCGTCGAGGTCAACATCGCGGTCAGCGACGTGAAGTTGCCCGAGGACGAGGAAGAGGAGCCGGAGCCCCGGCTCCAGTAGGCGTCGGAACCCCGGCGACAGGGCCAGGAAAGGGACTCGGAATGAGCATGGCGATGGTCGGCCTGCTGGCCGGCATGGCTCTCGGATTCGCCGGATACTTCGGTGGCTTCGGGGCGTTTGTGCTGGTCGCGGCCCTCGGTGCGATCGGCTTCGTGGCCGGGCGGTTCCTCGACGGGGACCTCGAACCCGGCGATCTGTTCCGAGGACGCGAACGCGGCGACCGGCGGCGGTGAGCCGAGGTGGTGACGGACCTGGCAGACGATCCGGTACGGGACGGAGCGCGGGACCGGGGGGCGACCACCATCGCCGACCGCGTCGTCGCGAAGATCGCCGCCCAGGCGGCCAGGGAGGCCCTCGACGCCGTCCCCGAAGGGGGGTCGAAGCCGCACGCCTCGGTCGTCGTCCACCGGGAGACCGCCCGCGTCTCGGTGAGCCTCGACCTCGACTACCCCTCCGACGTCGGCCGCCAGTGCGGCGCCGTCCGGAGCCGGGTACGCACCCGCGTGGAGGAGCTCGTCGGTCTGGAGGTCCATGAGGTGGCCGTCCACGTCGAGCGCCTCCACTCCGCGCACACCCGCCACACCTCGCCGAGGGGCCGCCTCGCATGACCACCACCCCGGAAACGGACCCCACGGCGAGCACGGGCCTTCCGGCCGGATCCGCCGGCGGCGCGGCGGCCGTCCCGGCCGACGGCCCGGTGCCCCGCGCCCGCCGCTTCTGGGCCGTCCGCCGCATCCCCGCCGCCCTCCTCGCGGCCGTCGTCCTCGGCGCCGCCGGGCTGCTCCTCTACGACGTCGCGGCCGTACGGGCCGACCGCTCGGCGATGTCCTGGCGGCGCCGGCTGGCCCACGCCCTCGCGACCCGGCCGCTCGACGACGTGCTGATCGTCGCCGGCGCGTCCGTCGCCGTCCTGCTCGGCCTGTGGCTCCTCGTCCTGGCCCTCACCCCCGGGCTGCGCGACGTCCTGCCGATGCGCCGTGAGCACACCGACGTCCGGGCGGGACTCGACCGCGAGGCCGCCGCCCTCATCCTGCGGGACCGCGTGATGGAGGTCTCCGGGGTCCAGTCCGTCCGGGTGAGGGCCGGCCGGGCCAAGGTCGGCGTCCGGGCGGTCTCCCACTTCCGCGCCCTCGACGAGGTCCGCGCCGACGTGGAGAGGGTGCTCGCCGCCGGTGTCGACGAACTCGGCCTCGCCCGCCCGCCCGCGCTGGCGGTACGGGTGGCCCGGCCGTCGCGGAAGGAAGGGAAGGCCAAGTGACCCGCGTCCTCCGGCGCGTCAACCGCGTCCTGCTCGGTCTCGCCGGGCTGCTCCTCGTGGTCGTCGGCGGCGCGGTCCTCGCCGCCGCCGTCGACCTTCCCGTACCGTCCTGGTGGCCCTGGTCGGGCCCCTCCGACGTGCTGCTCTCCACCGCCGACCGGCAGCGCTGGCGGGACGAGAGCTGGTGGTGGCCGGCGGTCATCGCCGCCCTCGGACTCGTCGTCCTGCTGGCCCTGTGGTGGCTGCTCGTTCAGTTCCGGCGGGCCCGGCTCGCCGAGGTCCTCGTGGACACGGGCGACGGCGAGGAGGCGGTCCTGCGCGGCCGGGCCCTGGAGGGCGTCCTGGAGGCGGACGCCGCCTCGCAGGACGGCGTCGCCCGGGCCAAGGTCGCCCTCACGGGCCGCCGAAGCGCCCCCCGGACCCGGATCGCGCTCCTCCTGGAGCCGCACGCCTCCCCGGGCGGCACCCTGTCCGCCCTCAGCACCCGGGCCCTCGCCCACGCCCGTACGTCGACGGGACTGCCCGCACTGCCCACCGAGGCGCGGCTGCGCGCGGTGAAGCACCGCGCCCGCCGGGTCGCCTGAAGAACAGAACGACGCCTGAGGGCCAGAACGACGCCTGAAGGTCAGAATCCGGCGCGCGCCCCGCCGTCCACCGGCAGCATCAGCCCCGTCAGGTACGAGGCGGCCGGCGAGAGCAGGAAGGCCGCAGTGCGCCCGAACTCCTCCGGGGTGCCGTAGCGCCGCAGCGGGATCGTGAGCTCGTTCGCCGCGCGGGCCGCGTCCGCGTCGCCGGAGAGCGCGTCGAGGGAACGGACCCGGTCCGTGTCGATGCGGCTCGGCAGCAGACCGACGACCCGGATCCCGCGCGGGCCCAGGTCATTGGCGAGGGACTTGGCGAAGCCGGCCAGCCCCGGGCGCAGCCCGTTGGAGATGGTGAGGCCGGGGATCGGCTCGTGGACGGAGCCGGACAGGACGAAGCCGATGACCCCGCCCTCGGAGAGCGTCTCGGCGGCCGCGCGGGCCAGCCGCACCGCCCCCAGGAAGACCGCGTCGAAGGCGGCCGCCCACTCCTCGTCGGTGTTGTCCGCCGCGAAGCCGGGCGCCGGGCCGCCGACGCTGATCAGGATGCCGTCGAAGCCGCCGAAGCGGGCCCGCGCCTCGGCGATCAGCCGGGCCGGGGTCCCCGGGTCGGCGTTGTCGGCGGCGATCCCGGCCGCCCCCTCGCCCAGCTCGGCCACCGCGTCGGCGACCGTCTTCTCCTCGCGCCCGGTGACCAGCACCTTCGCGCCCTCGGCGAGCAGCGCCTCGGCCGAGGCCCGGCCGAGCCCCCGCGTCGCACCGGTCACCACGTACACACGGTCCTTCAGTCCAAGATCCATGCCCCTATCCTGCCGCGTCCTCGGCGGCCAGGGCGAGAGCCGTCCCCACCAGGCCGATGTGGCTGAAGGCCTGCGGGAAGTTCCCCAGCTGCCGTCCCGCCACCGGGTCGTACTCCTCCGCGAGGAGCCCCACGTCGTTGGTGAGCGTGAGGAGCCGCTCGAAGAGCTCGCGGGCCTCCTCGGTGCGCCCGGTCAGCCGCAGCGCGTCCGCCAGCCAGAACGAGCAGACGAGGAAGGTCCCCTCCTGCCCCGGGAGCCCGTCCAGGGCCGTCGAGTCGGGGCTGTACCGGCGCAGGAAGCCGCCGTGCATGAGCTCGTCCCGTACCGCGTCCACCGTCCCCACCACCCGGGGGTCGTCCGGCGGCAGGAAACCGACCTGGGGGATGAGGAGGGTGGCGGCGTCCAGCTCGGACGAGCCGTACGCCTGGGTGAAGGTGTTCCGCACGGGGTCGTACGCCCGCGCGCATACCTGGGCGTGGATCTCGTCCCGCATCGCCCGCCACCGTCCCGCGTCCCCCGGCAGCGTGGGGTCGGCCTCCAGGGTGCGGACCGCCCGGTCGGCGGCGACCCAGGCCATCACCTTCGAGTGGGTGAAGTGGCGGCGCGGCCCGCGGACCTCCCACAGGCCCTCGTCGGGCTCCCGCCAGGTGGACTCCAGGAAGCCGAGCAGGCTCAGCTGGAGGTTCCAGGCGTGCCGCTCCGCCGGGATCCCGGCCTCACGCGCGCGGTGGAGGGAGTCCATGACCTCGCCGTACACGTCCAGCTGGAACTGGTCCACCGCCGCGTTCCCGGTCCGGACCGGCGCCGAGTCGGCGTAGCCGCGCAGCCACGGCAGGCTGGTCTCCGGCAGCCGGCGCTCCCCGGCCGGCCCGTACATGATCTGCAGGTCGGCGGGGTCGCCCGCGACCGAGCGGAGCAGCCAGTCCCGCCAGGCGGCCGCCTCCTCCTCGTACCCGGCGGCGAGCAGCGCGCCGAGGGTGAGGGAGGAGTCGCGCAGCCAGCAGGCGCGGTAGTCCCAGTTCCGCACGCCGCCGAGCTCCTCCGGCAGGGAGGTGGTGGGGGCGGCCATGATCCCGCCGGTGGGGGCGTACGTGAGCGCCTTGAGGGTGATCAGGGACCGCAGCACCGACGGCCGGTACGGGCCCTCGTAGGTGCAGCGGGCCGTCCACTTCCGCCAGTCCTCCAGGCACTGCTCCAAGGCCTCGAAGGGGTCGACGAGGGCCGGGCGCGGCTCGTGCGAGGGGTGCCAGGTCAGGACGAAGGCCACCTTCTCGCCGGCGGCGACGGTGAAGGAGGACTGGGTGGAGAACTGCTGCCCCCAGGTCTTCACGTGCGGCTCGCTGCGCAGCCAGACCGAGTCCGGCCCGGCGATCGCGACCCGGTGGCCGTCGGCCCTGCGCACCCAGGGCACGATCGAGCCGTAGTCGAAGCGGAGCCGCAGCACGGAGGCCATCTCCACGCTGCCGCTGACGCCCTCCACGATCCGCATCAGGTCGGGGGACGCGTCCCGCTGCGGCATGAAGTCGACGACCTTGACGGTGCCCGTACGGGTCTCCCAGTAGGTCTCCAGGACGAGGGTGTCCTCGGCGTAGCGGCGGGTGGTGCAGCTCGTGGCGCCCTTGGGCGCGACGGTCCAGTGGCCGTTGTTCTCGTCGCCGAGGAGGGCGGCGAAGCAGGCGGCGGAGTCGAAGCGGGGCAGACACAGCCAGTCGACCGACCCGTCGCGGCCGACGAGCGCGGCGGTCTGGAGATCCCCGATGAGGGCGTAGTCGTCGATACGTTGCGTCACGCTTCGGCCTGTTCCCGGAAGCGGCGACGGTCAATCAGCGGGACGGACGGGCCCTACGCCTCCACCGTCTCCCGCTCCGGGGATCCGGGGACGTCGGCGGCGTCCCCGGCCTCCCGGTCGCGCTTCTCCCGGCGCACCAGGATCACCCAGCCGACGGGCACCCCGGCGGCGAAGAGCCACCACTGCACGGCGTACGCCATGTGGGGGCCGATCGACTCGTGGTCCGGCTCGGCGATCGTCTCGGGGGTGTCTCCGGCCGGCTCGGGCGCGGTCAGCTCCACGTAGCCGCCGAGCACCTCGCGGCCCATGAGCTCGGCCTGCTGCCGGCTGCTGATGAGCATGACCTGGCGGTCCGGCAGGCCCTTCAGGTCCTTGATGCCGCTGGCGCCCGTCGTCTCGTCCGCCTTGAGCCGGCCCGTGACGGTGACCTCGCCCCTGGGGGCGGGCGGCACCGGCGGGTAGGAGTGCTGGTCGGCGGCGGCCGGGACCCAGCCGCGGTTGACCAGGACGACCCGGCCGTCGCGGAGGACCAGCGGGGTCAGGACGTGCACGCCCACCTGGTCGTCGGAGGAGGTGCGGCGGCGGACGACCACCTCGTGGGCGGTGTCGAAGGTGCCGGTGGCGGTGACCCGCCGCCAGTAGTCGGCGCGCGGGACGGTGTGGCCGGGGGAGGTGAGCTCCTCGACCGGGAGCGGCTTCGCCTTGAGGTTGTCCGCGATCAGGGCGTTCTGGGCGACCCGGTGCTCATGCCGGTGGAACTGCCAGAATCCCAGCTGGATCATCGTGGGGATGAGGGCGAGGGCGCCGAGGGTGAGGATCACCCACTGCCGGGACAACAGGAAGCGGTACACCCCACGACCGTACAGCGGGGGCCGAGGGGTGCACGCACGGGGGGTTCGGGTCGGGTCGCCCGACCGCCCGGGATCGTTTCCTCACACCCTGTCGACGATGCCCACCTTTCCCTCCGCGCGGGCGCAGTGGCCGCCGCAGTACCAGCTGCCCTCGACCTCGACGCCCTGTCCGATGATCTGGACCCGGCAGTGCTCGCAGATGGGCGCCATGCGGTGGATGGCGCAGGCGAAGCAGTCGAAGACGTGCACCGCGCCCTGCGCGTGCACTTCGAAGGACATGCCGTAATCGTTTCCGCAGACCTCACAACGTGCCATGCGCCACAGGGTGGAGCGCCCGGCGGGCGCGCGCAGCGCGGCGCGCCCGCAGGACCGGGGGTGTCACCCGTCTGCCGGGGTCACGTCCCGCAGCAGCTGGGTGTAGGCGGCCTCGTCGACGACCGGGGTGCCGAACGACCGGGCCTTGAGGGTCTTGGAGGTGGCGGAGTCCGGGTCGTTGGTGACCAGGAGGCTGGTCAGCCGGGAGACGCTGGTGGCGACGTGGAGGCCGGCCTCGACGGTGCGGTCCTCCAGGAGCTCGCGGTCGACGGAGGTGTCGCCGGAGAACGCCACCCGCATGCCCTGCTTGAGTGGTTTGTCCGACTCGTAACGTCCGGGGTTGGGGTACGGGCACGACGGGCGCTTCCGCGAGGGCCGCCAGCTGCCCGCCCGGTAGGAGGACTGGTGGCCCGTCCGGGGCTGCGTCGGCGTCGAGGCCCACTCGGTGAGCGGCCGGCACTCCAGCAGCGGCAGCCGTACGTTCCGCTCGGCCGCCGCGTGCAGGCTCGGCCGGAACGCCTCGGCGAGCACCCGCGCGTCGTCGAGCGCGTTGTGCGCGCGCTGCTGCACGACACCGAAGTGCGCCGCGAGCGACTCCAGCTTGTGGTTGGGCAGCGGCAGCGACAGCTCCTTGGCGAGCGCGATCGTGCACAGCCGCTGGCGCACCGGCGCGGCGGACTCCGCGCGCGCGTACTCCCGGGCGATCATCTGCCAGTCGAACATCGCGTTGTGCGCGACGAGCACCCGCCCGTCGAGCCGCGCGGCGAACTCCGCCGCGATCTCCGGGAAGAGCGGCGCGCCCTCCAGGACGTCGCTGGTCAGGCCGTGGATCCAGACGGGGCCGGGGTCCCGCTCGGGGTTGACCAGGGTGTACCAGTGGTCCTCGACGTTCCCCTGGGCGTCCAGCCGGTAGACGGCAGCCGACACTATCCGGTCGTCGCGGGCGAGGCCGGTGGTCTCCACGTCGACGACCGCGTACCCCTGCGGGTAGGCGGTCGGCCACGTCGCTGCTGTCGTACGGTCGTCAAGCACGGTTATTGAGAATACGGGCCTCCACGGACACCCGGGCCCCCCGGTTCCGGATTCCGGGGCCGGGATCCGGCACCGGGGCCCTCGGGCGCCGGGTCGCCGACGGGGAGCGGACGGCGTGCGGGGCCGTGTGCGAGGCGGTGCGCGCGGCGACCGGGCCGCCGGCCGGGGGCGCGGAAGCCGGGTCTCCTCAGCGCAGCAACCCCGCCACCAGCGCGCGCACCGCCACCAGGAACACGGCCTCCGTGTCGATCGGGGCGGCGAGGGCGCGGGCGAGTTCCGGGTCGGGGGTGGTGAGGCCGGTCGGCTCCGTGGCCCAGAGGTCCGTCTCGGCCGGCGGCTGGGCGGGGGCGCGTTCGCGGTTGCGCTCGACGAGGACGTGACCGACGACCTGGAACTGGACCGCGTGGACCAGGGCGGCCGCGCGGGAGCCGCGCAGCCCCGCCGCGTGGGCCTCGTGGACCAGGGCGCGCTGGGCCGGCAGGAACATGCGTTCCGTCAGGCCGCGTTCGTGGACCATCGCCACCAGGTGCGGGCGCTCGCGCAGGGCGCGGCGCAGCGCGCGGGCGACCGAGACGATCCGCTCGGCCGGGGTCGCGCCCCGGGGGCGGATCGTGCCGAGGTCGGCGACGGTGCGGGCGACGAGGGCGTCGAGGAGCGACTCGCGGTTGCCGACGTGCCAGTAGATCGAGGTGACCGCGGTGCCGAGCTCGGCGGCGAGCCGACGCATCGTCAGCGCGTCCGGGCCGTGCTCCCTCACCAGGGCGGCCGCCGTGTCCAGGACCTCGTCGCGGGTCAGCGCGGAGCGTGCCATCGGTTCCCCCAACTCCTCTGCGTGCGGCCCTCTTTACCCTGCGGGGTGGTCGGTGTAACTGTGTTACAGGCCGATACGTTCCCGAAGGGCGGTACGTCATGGCACGAGTACGGTACGGGGCTCGCGGCGACGCGGAGGCGGCGGCGGCCCGCGAGCGGTCCGCCAGGCTCCCCGACATCTGGTCCACCGGCGTGGTCGCCGTCTGGGAGACCGACCCGGACGTCGTGGCGGCGGTCCTGCCGCCCCCGCTGAAACCCACCGCGCGCCCCCTCGTACGCGTCAACATCAGCAAGGTCGACCTGCCCGGCTACCCTCTCGGCGCCGGCTCGGTGGCCGTCGCCGCCGCCCACGGCGACCGGGAGGGCTGGTACCCGCTGGTCATGCCGATGACCCACGAACGGGCCCTGATCGGCGGGCGCGAGGTCTTCGGCGAGCCGAAGAAGCTGGGTGAGGTGACCGTCGAGCGCGACGGGCTCGTCGTGCGCGCCGCCCTCGCCCGGCACGGCATCGCCTTCGTGGAGGTGCGCGGCGCGGTCTCCGGACCGCTGCCCCTGCCGGAGCCCGTCGAGAAGACCGACTTCTACTTCAAGTTCCTGCCGGGCGTGGAGGGGACCGGCTTCGACGCCGACCCCGTCCTCGTCCACTGCGTCCGCAACGAGAAGGTGCGGAAGCTGGAGCGGATCACGGGTGACGTGGTCCTGCGCGAGTCCATGTACGACCCGGTCGCCGACCTCCCCGTGCGCCGGCTCGTCGAGATCACGATCGGCGAGAAGACCACCGACCAGAAGGGCACGGTCGCCGAGCGCGTCTCCGCCCGGGACCTGCTGCCCTTCGTCCACCAGCGGTACGACGACCCGCTCCAGATCCTCGACGGACCCCCGGAAGGAAGCGCCTGATGGAGCTGCGCGAGGGGCAGGTCGCCGTCGTCACGGGCGCGGCGAGCGGCATCGGGCTCGCGATGGCCCGCCGCTTCGCCGCCGAGGGCCTCGCCGTCGTCCTCGGGGACGTCGAGCGGGGCGCGCTCGCGGAGGCCGCCGACGAACTGATGGGGAGCGGGGCGCAGGTCCTCGCCCGGACGGTCGACGTCTCGGACCCCGACGAGGTGCGGGCGTTCGCCGACGCCGCGTACGACACCTTCGGCGCGGTCCACGTCCTGTGCAACAACGCGGGCGTCGGCTCCGGCGCCGAGGGCCGCATGTGGGAGCACGAGCCGAACGACTGGAAGTGGGCCTTCTCCGTCAACGTCTGGGGCGTCTTCCACGGCATCCAGGCCTTCGTCCCGCGCATGCTCGCGGGCGGCGAACCCGGCCACGTGGTGAACACCTCCTCGGGCGACGGCGGCATCGCCCCGCTGCCCACCGCCTCCGTGTACGCGGTCACCAAGGCGGCCGTCGTCACCATGACCGAGTCGCTCTACGCCCACCTCAGGGCCGAGCACGCGCGCGTGGGCGCCTCCGTGCTCTTCCCGGGCCCGCACATGCTCCGCACCGGGCTGTGGGAGTCGCACCGCAACCGGCCCGAGCGGTATGCCAAGCAGCGGCCGCGCCGGACCCCGTACCGCAGCCTCGACCAGTGGGAGGCGGCGATGAAGGAGGCCGGGCACGAGGTGGCCTTCACGCCGGTGGAGGAGGTCGCCGAGCACGTCGTCGACGGCATCCGCGCCGACCGCTTCTGGATGCTGCCGGACAGCGAGCACAGCGACCGCCAGATCAAGGCGCGCTCGCAGTCCATGCTCGACCGCGCCAACCCGTCGTACCTGGAGAGTTTCATCCTCGACTGACTCGACCGAGGGGCTTCGCCATGAGCAACGAGCGCCATGAGGACCCGTATCTGATCATCTCCTCCGACTGTCACGCCGGGCTGCCCACCGAGGAGTACCGGCCCTATCTCGACCCCCGCTTCCACCGGGACTTCGACGACTTCCTGGCGGGGCGCGAGGCCCGCCGCGAGGCCATGACCCGGCTCGGGGTGCGCAACGAGGCCTTCGCGAACAAGTGGTTCAGCGACAACGAGGAAGGCCTGCGCGGCGGCTGGGACCCCGCCCGGCGCATCAAGGAGCTCGACGGCGACGGGGTGGCCGCCGAGGTCGTCTTCCCCGACGCGGACGCCGTCGACAGCCGGACCGCCGCGCCCTTCGGCGTCGGCCTCGGGCTCTCCGGCGACCAGGACCCGGAGCTCGGCATGGCGGGTGCGCGGGCGCACAACCGCTGGCTCGCCGAGTTCGTCTCCGCGAACCCGGCCCGGCACTGCGGGGTCGCCCTCCTCCCCGTCACCGCCGACGTCCGCGAGGTCGTCGCCGAGATCCACCGCGCCAAGGAGTCCGGGCTCGGCGCGCTCATGATCCCCTCCATGTGGGTGGACAAGGCCCCGTACCACGACCGGTGTTACGACCCGGTGTGGGCGGCGGCCGCCGAGACCGGCATGCCGGTCGTCACCCACTCCGGGGCGGCGCCGCGCGAGGAGTACGGGGACCACCTCGGGATCTACGTCTCCGAGGTCACCTGGTGGCCCGCCAGGCCGCTGTGGTTCCTGCTCTGGTCGGGCGCCTTCGAGCGCCACCCCGGCCTGCGGTTCGGCGTCGCCGAGTCCGGCTGCTGGTGGCTGCCGAACCTGCTCTGGTTCATGGACCGGCTCTACCTGGGCGCGCACGGCGGCAAGAAGCTGTCCCCGTTTGCGGAGCTGAAGCGGCCGCCGAGCGAGTACCTGGACCGGCAGGTCTTCGTCTGCGCCACCAACACCAAGCGGCGCGAGCTCGCGCAGCGGTACGAGATCGGCGTCGACAACATCCTGTGGGGCTCGGACTTCCCCCACCCGGAGGGCACGTGGCCGGACACGCGCGCGTGGCTGCGGAAGACGTTCCACGACATCCCGGTCGAGGAGACGCGGCGGATGCTGGGGCTCGCCGCCGCGGAGGTTTTCGGATTCGATATCCACATACTGGATCCGATAGCCCGTCGGATCGGCCCCACCCCCGCCGACCTCGGCCAGCCCGCCGACCAGGCCGCCGTCGAAGCCTCCTGGGCCCGCTCGCGCGAGGTCGGCCGCCACTGGCTCACCGACCACGAGTTCCCGGTCCTGGGGGTGACGCCGTGACCGACCCCTACGCCGTGACCGACCGCTACACCGTCGTCTCCGCCGACTGCCACGCCGGCGCCGACCTCCTCGACTACAAGCCGTACCTGGAGAAGAAGCACCACGACGACTTCGACGCCTGGGCGGCGACCTACGTCAACCCGTACGAGGACCTCCTCGCCGACACCGCCGACCGCAACTGGAACTCGCGGCGCAGGCTGCGCGAACTGGAGGCGGACGGCATCGTCGCCGAGGTCGTCTTCCCGAACACCATCCCGCCGTTCTTCCCCAAGGCCTCCCTGATGGCCCAGCCGCCCACCCGAGCCGAGTACGAGCAGCGCTGGGCCGGCCTCCAGGCGCACAACCGCTGGCTGGCCGACTTCTGCGCGGACGCCCCGGGGCGCAGGGCGGGCGTGGCGCAGATCCTCCTCAACGACGTGGACGCGGCGGTCGCGGAGATCCGCCGCGCCCGCGAGGCCGGGCTGACCGGCGGCATCCTGCTGCCGGGGGTCCCGCCGGGCTCGCCCGTCCCGGAGCTGTACTCGGCGGCGTACGACCCGATCTGGGCGGTCTGCGCCGAGCTCGACGTCCCGGTCAACCACCACGGCGGCTCCGCCTCGCCACCACTGGGCGACGAACCGGCCGCCCGCGCGGTGTTCATGGTGGAGACCACCTGGTTCTCCCACCGGGCCCTGTGGCACCTGATCTTCGGCGGCGCGTTCCGGCGCCATCCGGGGCTCAAGCTGGTCCTGACCGAGCAGGGCTCGGGCTGGATCCCGGGCGTGCTCGACATGCTGGACTACTACCACCGGCGCCTGGTGTCGGCCGCGACGAGGGCCGCCACCGCCGAGTCCAAGTTCGGCGCCGGCCTCGCGGAGTCCATGGGCAAGGGCCCCGGCGAGGTCTGGCGGGACAACTGCTTCGTCGGCGCGAGCTTCATGCGCCCCCACGAGGTGCCGCTGCGCGACCGGATCGGCCTCGACAAGATCATGTGGGGCAGCGACTACCCGCACGACGAGGGCACCACCCCGTACTCCCGCGAAGGTCTCCGCATCGCCTACGCGGGACTGCCCCGGGAGGAGGTCGCCGCCATGGTCGGCGGGAACGCGGCCCGCGTCTACGGCTTCGACCTCGCCCTCCTCGACCGCCTCGCCGCCGTCCACGGACCGACCGTCGAGGAGATCGCCCGGCCCCTGGAGGAGGTCCCCGCGGGCGCCACCAGCCCGGCCTTCGCCCCGGGCGGGTCGGTCCGCGTCTGGTGAGCCGCCGGGTGCGACCCTCCTGACGTGACCGAACCTCCCGCGCACGACGAGACCCACGGCGGCGGCCTCGGCTCCCGTCTCAACTGGCTCCGGGCGGCCGTGCTCGGAGCCAACGACGGCGTCGTCTCCACCGCGGGTCTCGTCGTCGGCGTCGCAGGCGCCACCGAGTCCCGGGCCGCCCTGCTCACGGCCGGCCTCTCGGGGCTGCTCGCCGGTTCCATGTCGATGGCGGCGGGTGAGTACGTCTCGGTCTCCAGCCAGCGCGACTCCGAGCGGGCCGCGCTCGCCCAGGAGAAGCGCGAACTGCGCGAACAGCCGGAGGCCGAACTCGCCGAACTGACCGACCTGCTCGCCGCCCGGGGGCTCTCCCCGGAGGTGGCCCGCGAGGCCGCCGAACAGCTCACCGCCCGCGACCCCCTGCGCGCCCACGCGCGCGTGGAGCTCGGCATCGACCCCGACGACCTCACCAACCCCTGGCACGCGGCCGGCGCCAGCTTCCTCGCCTTCACCGTCGGCGCCCTGCTCCCGCTCCTCGCGATCGTCCTCCCGCCGGCCTCCGCCCGCCTCTGGATCACGGTCCTCTCCGTCCTCGCCGCCCTCGTCCTCACCGGCTGGTGGAGCGCCCGTCTCGGCGACGCCCCCACGGGCCCCGCGATCCTGCGCAACGCGGCGGGCGGTGCCCTCGCGATGGCGGTCACCTACGGGGCCGGGTCCCTGCTGGGAGCGGCTGGGGTCTGAGCCGCTTGCCGGAGGGCGCTTGTCGGAAGGCACTTGTCGGAGGGCGCTTGTCGGAAGGCGCCAAAGCTTGCTGACAATCCGTCTCGCATACTTGTTGGTAACAACGTCTAGCCGTCCCCGCCACCCGCCTCTACCGTCGACGCCATGCCGAACCTGCCCGACGTCGTGCTCTGGTCCATACCGGCGTTCGTCCTGCTCACCGTCCTGGAGATGGTCGGCCACCGGATCCACCCCGACGAGGACGCCGCCGGGTACGAGACGAAGGACGCCGCCACCAGCATCGGCATGGGCCTGGGGAGCCTCGCCTTCGACGCGCTGTGGAAGATCCCCGTGGTCGCGATCTACACCGCCGTCTACGAACTGACCCCGCTCCGCGTCCCCGTCCTCTGGTGGACGATCCCGCTCATGCTGCTCGCGCAGGACTTCTCCTACTACTGGCAGCACCGCGGACACCACGTCATCCGCATCCTCTGGGCCTGCCACGTCGTCCACCACAGCAGCCGGAAGTTCAACCTCACCACCGCCCTGCGCCAGCCCTGGACCAGCGTGACGGGCTGGCCGTTCTACCTGCCGGTGATCGCCCTCGGCGTCCACCCGGCGGCCGTCGCCTTCTGCTACTCGGTCAACCTCGTCTACCAGTTCTGGATCCACACCGAGCGCATCGACAAGCTGCCCCGCCCCTTCGAGTACGTCCTCAACACCCCCTCGCACCACCGCGTCCACCACGCCTCCCAGGGCGGCTACCTGGACCGGAACTTCGGCGGCATCCTCATCGTCTGGGACCGGGTGTTCGGCTCCTGGGCCGGCGAGACCGAGCGGCCCGTCTACGGCCTCACCAAGAACATCGAGACCTACAACCCCCTGCGCGTCGCCACCCACGAGTACGCCGCCATCGCCCGCGACCTGCGCGCCGCGCACGACTGGCGCGAGCGCGCCGGAAGGGTCTTCCGCGGCCCGGGCTGGCAGCCGGCCCCGGCCGGGACGAGCCCCGCCGCGACGGGCCCCGCACCGGACGCCGCGCCCGCCCCGCAGGCCGGCGCCGCGCCCCGGGCCGCCGCGTGAGCACCGCACCCGCGGCCGCCCGCGCCGTCCCGACCACCGCCTCCCGCGCGCTCCTCGCCGCCTTCGGGCTCGCGGCCGCCGTCGACCTGGCCTCCCTGCTCGCCGGCGCCGACCTCGGCCACCAGATCGCCAAACCGCTCCTGATGCCCCTGCTCGCCGCGTACGCCGTCACCCTCGGCGCCCCGAAGCCGCTCACCGCCGCGCTCCTCCTCGGCTGGGGCGGCGACGTCCTCCTGCTCTCCGACGCCGACCGGGCCTTCCTCGTCGGCATGGGCTCCTTCGCCGCCGGACACGTCTGCTACCTGGTCCTCTTCGGACGGAGGCGTACGTCCCCGGCGCTCGGCGCCCTGTACGCGGCCGCGCTCGTCGGCACCGTCGTGCTCCTCTGGCCCGACCTCCCCGCCGAGCTGAGGATCCCCGTCGCCGGCTACTCGCTGCTGCTCACCGCCATGGCCTACCGCTCCAGCGCCCTCGGGCTCGCCGGCCTCGGCGGCGCCCTGTTCCTGCTGTCCGACACCCTCATCGCCACCGGCGTCGCCGACTGGCCCCAGCTGCCGGCGCCCGACTTCTGGGTCATGCTGACCTACATCGCGGCGCAGTACCTGCTGACAGCGGGAACGCTCCGCGCGATGTACGGTGAACGTCGTACAACCGTCTGACAGCAAGGACCACCCCCCATGCGCGCCACCACCATCCACGCCCCCTTCGACATGCGCGTGGAGGACGTGCCCGACCCGGTGGTCCAGGAGCCCACGGACGTCGTCCTGCGGGTCCTGCGCGCCTGCATCTGCGGCAGCGACCTGTGGGCCTACCGCGGCGAGGCCGCCCGGCAGCCCGGCCAGCGCATCGGCCACGAGTTCCTCGGCATCGTCGAGGCGGCCGGCTCCGACGTCACCGGCTTCGCCGTCGGCGACCTCGTCGTCGCCCCCTTCGTCTGGTCCGACGGCACCTGCGAGTACTGCGCCGAGGGCCTCCAGACCTCCTGCCCGCGCGGCGGATTCTGGGGCTCGGTCGGCTCCGACGGCGGCCAGGGCGAGGCCGTCCGCGTCCCCTTCGCCGACGGCACCCTCGTCAAGCTCCCCGCCGAAGCCGCCTCCGACGACCGGCTCCTGACCGCGCTGCTCGCCCTCTCCGACGTCCTGGGCACCGGCCACCACGCCGCCCTCGGCGCGGGGGTCACGAAGGGCTCCACGGTCGCCGTCGTCGGCGACGGGGCCGTCGGCCTCTGCGGCGTCCTCGCCGCCAAGCGGCTCGGCGCCGAGCGGATCATCGCGCTCGGCCGGCACACCGCCCGCACCGACATCGCCCGCGCCTTCGGCGCCACCGACGTCGTCGCCGAGCGCGGCGAGGCCGCCGAGGCCGCCGTCCGCGAACTCACCGGCGGCCAGGGCGCCCACGGCGTCATCGAGGCCGTGGGCACCGAGCAGTCCATGCGCACGGCCGTCGCGATCGCCCGCGACGGCGGCTCCATCGGCTACGTCGGCGTCCCGCACGGCAGCGGCACCGGCCTCGACCTCTCCGTCATGTTCGACCGCAACATCGCGCTGCGCGGCGGCGTCGCCCCGGTCCGCGCGTACATCCCGGAGCTCCTCCCGGACGTCCTGGCCGGCACCATCGACCCGTCCCCGGTCTTCGACCTGACGGTCGGCCTGGACGGCGTCCCGGCCGGCTACAAGGCGATGGACGAGCGCACGGCCCTGAAGGTCCTGGTCAAGCCGTAGGACGGCAGGGCTGCCGTCTCCCGTGCCGCCCGCCCGTGGGCACGGGAGGCCCTCCCGCGGCCACCTGCGCGGGCGCTCCGGCCCGCCGTCGACTGTGTGGGCAATCGTTCCGCAGGGCGGAACGGGTGGGCACACCCCCGTTGCCGGGTACCCGTCCCGGCCCACCTCGCCCCGTACGGCCCCGCGCCGGTGCCCCGCCAGGGCCCCGGCCCGCGAGGCCGACGGCGCGGGCCGGGGCCCGCAGGCGGAACCGGCCCGCGGCGCGGAGCCGCACCGTACTCAGAGCCGCACCGCCAGGGCCCCGCCCCTCACCCCCCGCCCCACTCCGCCGCATCCGCCCCCGCGATCCCCGGCGCCCGGGTCCACCCCGCCGGCCCGCCCTCGTACGTCACCGGCGACACCGCGTACCGCAACCGCCCGAGCGGCCCCTCCGACTCCGCGAGATACCGCTCCGGCGAGTACCGCGGCAGCGATCCCGTCAGCCAGTGCCCCGTCTGCGCGAGGGCCAGGCGGACGAGGCGGCTGCCGCCCTCCGCCCGCTGCTCGGTCAGCGACCGCAGCACCGCCGCCGCGAGCAGATACCCCGTGCCGTGGTCCAGCGCCTGCGCCGGCAGCGCGCCCGGCTCCTCCGCCGACCCCTCCACGGCGGCGATCCCCGTCGCCACCTGCACCAGGGAGTCGAAGCCGCGCCGCCCGCCCCACGGCCCGTAGTCGCCCCAGGCGGAGAGGCGGGCGGTCACCAGGCCCGGCCGCTCCAAGTTGAACCGGTCGAGCGCGCCGGGTCGGTAACCGGTGACCAGCACATCGGCGGAGTCGAGGAGTTCGTCGAACGTGCGCCGGTCCGACGGCCGGTCCAGGTCGAGCGCGGCCGTCCGCTTGCCGACGCCCGTGTCCGCGTGCTGGTCCGGCAGTTCGGGGTTGCCCGGCGGGTCGATCCGCAGCACGTCCGCGCCGAGCAGCGCGAGCGTCCGGGTCGCGACGGGCCCGGCGATCACCCGGGTGAGGTCGAGGACCCGCAGCGGGCGCCCGCTCCCGGCCCGGGGCGCGGCCTCGTCGAGCCGTTCCCGGGTCAGCAGCGGCCGCGCCGCCACCTCCCGGCCCTGCTCGCTCGCGGCCCACTCCTCGGGCGTGCGCAGGGCGACGGCCAGGCCCCCGGCCGCGTACACCGCCGTCTCGACCTCGACGGCCTTCCGCTCGCCGATCGCCGCCGCGACGGCCTCCACGGAGTCGGAGCCGGAGTCGGAGCCGGAGTCGGAGCCGGAGTCCGGCACCCCCAGGGCCGCCAGCAGGGCCGCCTTGTGGTGCGGGTAGTTGGCGTGCGTGCGGACCCAGCCGTCGGCCGCCCGCCAGAACCGTGACAGCGGCGCGAAGTTCACCGGCGCCCGTCCGTCGACCCGCAGGTGACGCTCGCTCACGAAGGCGGTGGCGACGGCCCCGTCGTCGACCCGTACCGGCCCCGGGAGTCCGGCGTGCTCCACCGCGGCGAGCGAGCAGGCCGCGACCGCCGCGCGCGCCAGGTCCATCACGGGCAGCCGCGCGGGCAGCAGCCCGGAGACCCCGCCGTACTCCACGCGGTCGACGAGGGCGGGATCGCCGCCCAGGGCCGACCACAGCAACTCCGTACCCGTACGCACTGTGTTGTCCATGACCGCAGTGTGGCACTCAGTGCCACCCGCGGACGCGGAGAGGGCCCCGGTGTGGCGCACCACACCAGGGCCCTCGTACACGGGTACCGCTTACTTCACGGCGTCCAGCGCGTCGATCAGACCGGCTCCGTAGAAGCCGTTCTTGTTCACGCCGCCCTCGCAGACGGCGTCGATCTTGCCGTCGCCCTCGATGTCGTACGGGTTGGTGCAGGCGCGGTCGTCGGCCTGCGCGTACAGCAGCGCCTTCAGCGCCGCCGGGCTCGCGTGGGGGTGCGTCGACTTGAGGAGCGCCAGGACGCCCGCCGCGTGCGGCGAGGCCATCGACGTGCCGGCCTTGTAGTTGTATCCGCCGTCGACCGTGGTCGACAGGATGCGGCCGTTGACCGCCGGGGCGTCCGGCGTCTGGTACTCGGTGCGGTCACCGCCGGGGGCGGCGACGTCGATCACGCCGAGACCGTAGTTGGAGTAGGAGGCCTTGAGGTCCTTGGCGCCGGTCGCGGAGACCGTCACGACGCCCGGCAGCATGGCCGGGTAGTCGAAGCACTCCTTCGGGTCGATGTCCCGGGTGACCGCCGTGGTGTCGTTCGGGCTGCTCGTGTCGGTGATCTTGTCGGCCGCCAGGTCGAACTTGGAGTTGCCGGCCGCGGCGACGTTGACCGTGCCCTTCTTCTCCGCGTAGCGGGTGGCGCGGGTGACCGCCTCGATGAGGGCCTTCTGGTCCTCGTCGTTCTTGCAGGCGAACATCCACGGGTCGGTGTAGTAGCTGTTGTTCGTGACGTCGACGCCGTGCTCGGCCGCCCACACGAAGCCGCAGACCACGGCCTCGGTGTAGAAGAAGCCGTCCGGGGTGGACACCTTGATGCCGGCGAGCTTGACGCCCGGCGCGACACCGGTGATGCCGATGCCGTTCTTGGCGGCGCCGATGGTGCCGGCGACGTGCGTGCCGTGGTCGCTCTCGCCCTTCATCGGACGCCACGAGCCGGCCGTGGTGTCCGGCTTGCCGGACACGCAGTTGGCGGACGCGGCGGCGTCGAAGTTCGGCGCCAGGTCCGGGTGGGTGTCGTCGACGCCCGTGTCGATGATGCCGACGGTGACCCTGCTGCTGCCGAGCGTCTTCTTGTGGGCCTTGTCGGCCTTGATCGCCGGGAGGTCCCACTGCAGGGGCTCCATCGGGTCCTGGCCGTCCGTGGCGGCGGCCGCGGCGGCCTTGGCCTCGGCCGGGGTCAGCGCCTGCGCGCCCTCGTCGACGGAGTCGTCGGACTGGACGGAGAGCGGGGCGGTCCGGGTCGCGCCGGCCGACACCACGCCGGGCGCCTGACGGATCGTCTTCGCGAACTCGGGGTTCTGCGAGTGGACGACGATGACGCCTATCTGGTCGTACGAGACGACCACCTCGCCGCCCGCGGCGGCGATCGCCTTCTTCACCGAGGCGCCGGTCCAGCGACCGCCCGCGATGTTGACGACGTACGAGAGCTTCGGGCCGTTCACGGCCACGGTGGCCGGAGCGTCGCTCAGTTCCGCGGCGGAGGCGGCGCCGGGGGCGAGGAAGCCGAGCGAGGCAGTGAGCGCGAGACCAACCGGCAGAGCGAGAGCTCGGCCGCGCCTCGATCCCAGATGAGCCATGGGTTCTCCACATCATCCGTATGTACTGCCCACGCGCGGGTTTGCGCGTGGACAGGTGCATGACGAGTGAAGCTATCGCTGATCTTCCCGAAGCTTCAATGAGTTGAGAAGACTTCATGAAGATCTGTTCAAGGAAATCCCGCGGGTGAACCGCTTCGCTTCCGGCTCCGTGCCGTTGGTCAGGGGAGGGGCTCCGCTCGGAGCCCCGCTTTCCGCACCCCCGGTGAGGCCCCCATGACCACGCCGCCCGCCCCCGCGTCACGAGGAGATTCCGTGGCTACCGAAGCACCGCCGCCCAGAAACGACACGGAGACCGACCACGTTCCCGCGTCGCCCACGACGGAGCAGTTCGTCGAGGTGCAGGAAGGCGCGGAGTTCGGCGAACTGCGCCGGACGTACCGCTCCTTCGCCTTCCCCCTCACCCTGGCCTTCATCGCCTGGTACCTGCTGTACGTGCTGCTCTCCAACTACGCGGGCGACTTCATGGGGACCAAGCTGTTCGGCAACGTCAACGTGGCGCTCGTCCTCGGCCTCGGCCAGTTCGCCACCACGTTCCTCATCGCCTGGCTCTACTCCCGGCACGCGGCGAACCGCCTCGACCCCAAGGCCGAGGCCATCAAGCACCGTATGGAGGCCGACGCATGAGCACCCCCGTCCTGCTCGCGGCGGGCAACGCCACCACCGAGCACCGGCCCCTGATCATCGCCCTGTTCGGCGCCTTCGTCGTCGCCACCCTCGTCATCACCGTCTGGGCCGGCCGCCAGACCCGCAGCGCCGCCGACTTCTACGCCGGCGGACGCCAGTTCACCGGCTTCCAGAACGGCCTCGCGATCTCCGGCGACTACATGTCCGCCGCGTCCTTCCTCGGCATCGCCGGAGCCATCGCCCTCTTCGGCTACGACGGCTTCCTCTACTCGATCGGCTTCCTCGTCGCCTGGCTCGTCGCCCTGCTCCTGGTCGCCGAACCGCTGCGCAACTCCGGCCGGTTCACCATGGGCGACGTCCTCGCCTACCGGATGCGCCAGCGGCCCGTCCGCACCGCCGCCGGCACTTCGACCATCGTCGTCTCGATCTTCTACCTGCTCGCCCAGATGGCGGGCGCGGGCGTCCTCGTCTCGCTCCTGCTCGGCATCACCAGCGACGGCGGCAAGATCGCGATCGTCGCCCTGGTCGGCCTCCTGATGATCGTGTACGTGACGATCGGCGGCATGAAGGGCACCACCTGGGTGCAGATGGTCAAGGCGGTCCTGCTCATCGCGGGCACCCTGCTGATCACCTTCCTCATCCTCCTCAAGTTCCACTTCAACATCTCGGAGCTGCTCGGCGCGGCCGCCACCAACAGCGGCAAGGGCGACGCCTTCCTGGAGCCCGGCCTCAAGTACGGCGCCACCGCCACCTCCAAGCTGGACTTCCTCTCGCTCGGCATCGCGCTCGTCCTCGGCACGGCCGGCCTGCCCCACATCCTGATCCGCTTCTACACGGTGCCGACCGCCAAGGCCGCCCGTAAGTCCGTCAACTGGGCCATCGGCATCATCGGCGCCTTCTACCTGATGACGATCGTCCTCGGCTTCGGCGCCGCCGCCCTCCTCAAGAACAGCGACATCGTCGCCTCCAACAAGGCCGGCAACACGGCGGCCCCGCTCGCCGCCCTGGAGATCGGCGGCGGAGCCGGCTCCACCGGCGGCGCGATCCTCCTCGCCGTCATCTCCGCCGTCGCCTTCGCGACCATCCTCGCCGTCGTCGCCGGCCTGACCCTGGCCTCCTCCTCGTCCTTCGCGCACGACATCTACGCCAACGTCATCCGGCGCGGGAAGGCCACCGAGCAGGAGGAGGTGCGGGCCGCCCGCTGGGCGACCGTCCTCATCGGCGTCGTCTCCATCGCGCTCGGCGCCCTCGCCCGCGACCTCAACGTCGCCGGCCTGGTCGCCCTCGCCTTCGCGGTCGCCGCCTCGGCCAACCTGCCGACGATCCTCTACTCGCTCTTCTGGAAGCGGTTCACCACCCAGGGCGCCCTGTGGTCGATCTACGGCGGCCTGGTCTCCGCCGTCGTCCTCGTGGTCTTCTCGCCGGTCGTCTCCGGCAAGCCCACGTCGATGTTCAAGACGGTGGACTTCTACTGGTTCCCGCTGGAGAACCCCGGCCTCGTCTCCATCCCGCTCGGCTTCCTGCTCGGCTGGCTCGGCTCGATCCTCTCCAAGGAGGAGCCGGACAAGGGCAAGTACGCGGAACTGGAGGTCAAGTCCCTCACCGGAATCGGAGCGCACTGACCGGAACGCAGTGGGTCGTATACGTTCCGCGACCGCCGGACGGCCGCGTCGTAGAGTTCTACGACGCGGCCGCGCCGGTCCTCGTGACAATCTGCCCTGCTCGTTGTCCGTCCGCTCGCGTAGGCTCGGAGAACACGCATCCGGAATACGGGGAGGGGGCCCACAGTGCTCATCGACACCTACGGCCGTGTGGCCACTGACCTGCGCGTCTCGCTCACGGACCGGTGCAACCTGCGTTGCACGTACTGCATGCCGGAAGAGGGCCTCCAGTGGCTCGCCAAGCCGGACCTCCTCACCGACGACGAGATCGTCCGGCTGATCCGCATCGCGGTCACCGACCTCGGCGTCACCGAGGTCCGCTTCACCGGCGGCGAGCCGCTGCTCCGTCCCGGCCTCGTCGGGATCGTCGAGCGCTGCGCCGCCCTGGAGCCCCGCCCCCGGATGTCCCTGACCACCAACGGCATCGGACTCAAGCGCACCGCCGCCGCCCTCAAGGCGGCCGGCCTCGACCGGGTCAACGTCTCCCTCGACACCCTGCGCCCCGAGGTCTTCAAGACCCTCACCCGGCGCGACCGCCACCGGGACGTCCTCGACGGCATGGCCGCCGCCCGCGAGGCCGGCCTCACCCCGGTCAAGGTCAACGCCGTCCTGATGCCCGGGCTCAACGCCGACGAGGCCCCCGACCTGCTGGCCTGGGCCATCCAGGAGGGGTACGAGCTCCGCTTCATCGAGCAGATGCCCCTGGACGCCCAGCACGGCTGGAAGCGCGACGGCATGATCACCGCCGGGGACATCCTGGAGTCGCTGCGCACCCGCTTCACCCTCACGCCCGAGGGCTCCGAGGAGCGCGGCTCGGCCCCCGCCGAGCGCTGGGTGGTCGACGGCGGACCGCACACGGTCGGCGTCATCGCCTCCGTCACCCGCCCGTTCTGCCGGGCCTGCGACCGCACCCGCCTCACCGCCGACGGCCAGGTGCGCACCTGCCTCTTCGCCACCGAGGAGACGGACCTGAGGGCCGCGCTCCGCTCGGACGCCCCGGACGAGACGGTCGCGGAGATCTGGAAGAAGGCCATGTGGGGCAAGAAGGCGGGCTCGGGCCTCGACGACCCGAGCTTCCTCCAGCCCGAGCGCCCGATGTCGGCGATCGGCGGCTGACGCCCCGGGCCCGTCCGCCGGACAGGTCCTAGGACTCCGGAGAGTCGGACTCCCACTCGCCCAGCGGCACGACGTCCTTCAGGAACCCCCGTACCCCCAGGAACTGGGAGAGGTGCTCGCGGTGCTCCTCGCACGCGAGCCAGGTCTTGCGGCGCTCGGGCGTGTGCAGCTTGGGGTTGTTCCACGCGAGGACCCAGACGGCGTCGGCGCGGCACCCCTTGGCGGAACAGATCGGCTTCTCTTCGTTCACTGGACCATTGATCACCCGATCATTGTCCAGCAACAGCGATGCCGGGCAGCCACGGGGGGAGCTGCCCGGCATCGGTCCGTCGCTCCGACGGGGGATGCGGAGCGCGTAGGCAGTATGTCACGGCACCTGGGGTGCGGTGCACCGGATCGTCATGATTGATCTGAGGTTTTCTTGAGGTTCGGGGCGTCGAGCGCGGGGCGCACCGGAGGGGGGACGAAGGTGGAGGGAAGGGACGGCGCCCTCTCGCGTCCCGCGTTGGCGATCACCACGGCGATGTAGGGGAGCAGGAGGCCCAGGGCCAGCGCCACGAAAGCCACATGCCGCTCGACGTTCCACAGCACCGTCGCGGCGATCACGGAGAGCGTCCGCACCGTCATCGAGATGACATAGCGCCGCTGTCGCCCCCGCACGTCGTCGGCGAGCCCCTGTCGGGCTCCCGTGATCCGGAAGACCTCGGTCCCGCCATGCTTCAGCATCGCCGTTCACCGCCCACAGGTCGTGCCGGACCCTCCCCGGTCCGGACCTGATTCCACGGTACGCCCGCCCTCCGCGGCCGACGAGGCCGGGGCACGTATGGCGCCGTCCGACATGCGCTGTATGGCGGACGGGCCGAGAGTGGGACCACGTGCGCACTAGGAGGCGATGATGAGTTGGTTGTGGGCGATCATCGTGGGACTGGTCCTCGGTCTGATCGCGAAGGCGATCCTGCCGGGGAAGCAGCAGATCCCGCTGTGGCTGACGACCGTGTTCGGCATTCTCGGCAGCGTGCTCGGAAACGCGGTCGCGACCTGGATCGGAGTCAATGACACCAAGGGCATCGACTGGACCCGGCACCTGCTCCAGCTGATCGGCGCCGTCGCCGTCGTCGGCGTGGGCGACATGCTGTGGGCCTCGATCAGGGGCAACAGACGACAGCGCGCCTGAGACGGAAAGGGGCCCGGTACGGCGCACCGCGCGCGTACCGGGCCCCTTCCACGACCCCGCTAGCCGGCGAACTCGATCGCCGCCAGGTTCTTCTTGCCGCGCCGCAGCACCAGCCACCGGCCGTGCAGCAGCTCCTCCGCCGACACCTCGGCGTCCTCGGCGGTCACCTTCACGTTGTTCACGTAGGCCCCGCCCTCCTTCACCGTGCGCCGCGCCGCCGACTTGCTCGCCACGAGACCGACCTCGGCGAACAGGTCCACGACCTGGCCGAGCCCGGTCACGCGCGCGTGCGGCAGCTCGGACAGCGCGGCGGCGAGCGTCGGCTCGTCCAGCTCGGCCAGGTCGCCCTGCCCGAACAGCGCCTTGGAGGCGTTGATGACGGCCGCGCACTGCTCGGCGCCGTGCACCAGGGTGGTGAGCTCCTCGGCGAGCGCCCGCTGGGCGGCACGCGCCTGCGGCCGCTCGGCCGTCTGCGCCTCCAGCTCCTCCAGCTCCTCACGGGACTTGAAGGACAGGATCCGCATGTACGTCGAGACGTCCCGGTCGTCCACGTTCAGCCAGAACTGGTAGAACGCGTACGGCGTCGTCATCTCCGGGTCCAGCCAGACGGCCCCGCTCTCGGTCTTGCCGAACTTGGTGCCGTCCGCCTTCACCATCAGCGGGGTCGCGAGGGCGTGCACCTCGGCGCCCGGCTCCAGGCGGTGGATCAGGTCGAGGCCGGCCACCAGGTTGCCCCACTGGTCCGAGCCGCCCTGCTGGAGCGTGCAGCCGTAGCGGCGGTACAGCTCCAGGAAGTCCATGCCCTGGAGCAGCTGGTAGCTGAACTCGGTGTAGCTGATGCCCTGCTCGGACTCCAGGCGCCGGGCGACGGAGTCCTTGGTCAGCATCTTGTTGACCCGGAAGTGCTTGCCGATGTCCCGCAGGAACTCGATCGCCGACATCCCGGCGGTCCAGTCCAGATTGTTCACCATGACCGCCGCGTTCTCCCCCTCGAAGGAGAGGAAGGGCTCGATCTGCGAGCGCAGCCGGTTCACCCAGTTCGCGACCGTCTCCGGATCGTTCAGGGTGCGCTCGGCCGTCGGACGCGGGTCACCGATCTGCCCGGTGGCCCCGCCGACCAGCGCCAGCGGCCGGTGCCCGGCCTGCTGGAGCCGGCGGACGGTGAGGACCTGGACCAGGTGGCCGACGTGGAGGCTGGCCGCGGTCGGGTCGAAACCGCAATAGAACGTGACGGGACCGTCCGCGAGAGCCTTGCGCAGTGCGTCCTCATCGGTGGACTGGGCGAACAGCCCGCGCCACTTCAGCTCGTCGACGATGTCCGTCACGATCGTCCGTCTCCTCAGAAAGTCGTCAGTGCTACGTCGGCCCAGTCTAGGCGGGTCAGACCCCCTTGCTGACCGAGCTCATGTTGAAGTCCGGAACCCGCAGGGCGGGCATCGCGGCCCGGGTGAACCAGTCGCTCCACTCGCGCGGCAGCGTCTTCTCCGTACGGCCCGCCTCCGTGGCCCGCGACAGCAGGTCCACCGGCGACTCGTTGAACCGGAAGTTGTTCACCTCGCCGACCACCTCGCCGTTCTCGACGAGGTAGACGCCGTCCCGGGTCAGCCCGGTCAGCAGCAGCGTCGCCGGGTCGACCTCGCGGATGTACCAGAGGCAGGTCAGCAGCAGTCCCCGCTCGGTGGAGGCCACCATCTCCTCCAGGGAGCGCTCGCCGCCGCCGTCCAGGATCAGGTTCCCCGCTCCCGGCGCCACGGGCAAGCGAGTAAGTCCCGCCGTGTGCCGGGTGGTGATCAGGTGCGCCAGGGCGCCGGCCT
Source organism: Streptomyces sp. NPDC006197 (assembly GCF_040613865.1). Taxonomy (NCBI): domain Bacteria; kingdom Bacillati; phylum Actinomycetota; class Actinomycetes; order Kitasatosporales; family Streptomycetaceae; genus Streptomyces; species Streptomyces sp. NPDC006197. The sequence goes on from NZ_JBEXSZ010000025.1 coordinate 45,157, forward strand.
TCACCCAGTCCACCGGCCCGACCGGCAGACCGTTGTCGAAGACGGAGGAGTCGTCGCCGGAGGAGTGCGCGATCACGAACGGCGAGGACTCCAGACCCGGCTCGTTCGGGTCGCTGCGCAGCGTCAGCGGCAGCGGGGAGAGCGTCTCGCCGAGCCGGGTGCCGCCGCCGGGCTTGGAGAAGACCGTACGGCCCTCCACCGCGTCCCGGGCCGCCGAGGACCACAGCTGGTAGATCATCAGGTCGGCCACCGCGGTCGGCGGCAGCAGCGTCTCGTACCGCCCGGCGGGCAGCTCGATCCGCCGCTCCGCCCAGCCGAGCCGGGTCGCCAGCTCGGCGTCGAGCGCGGCCGGGTCGACGTCCTTGAAGTCCCGGGTCGAGCGCCCGGCCCAGGCGGAGCGCGAGCGGTCGGGGGACTTGGCGTTGAGCTCCAGGGTCCCGTTGGGCTGGTCGTGGCGCAGTCGCAGCCCCGTGGACGTGCCCAGGTAGGTGGAGGTCAGCTCGTGGTTGGCGAAGCCGTAGAGCTCGCGTCCGCCGGCACGCGCGCGTGCGAAGGCCTCGCCGAGCGCCGGGGCGAAGTCGGTGAAGACGGCGGAGGAGGTCTCCGCCGGGGCGTCCGTGAAGTCGGGGGAGGCGGGCACGCCCTCCACCAGCGGCTGGGCGTCCTCGGCGGGCCCGGCGGCGCGCGCGGCGGCCTCGGCGGCCCGGACCAGGGGCTCCAGGTCGTCGACGGTCACGGCGGACCGCGAGACGACACCGGAGGCGGTGCCCTGGGCGCCGTCGACGGTCGCGATCACGGTGAGCGTCCGGCCCCGGGTCACCCCGTTCGTGGTGAGCGCGTTCCCGGCCCAGCGCAGGTTGGCCGAGGACTCCTCGTCGGCGATGACGACACACCCGTCCGCGCGGGACAGCTCCAGGGCCCGCTCGACGATCTCGTACGGCTTGCTGACGCGGCTCATCGACCGGCCTCCTGCGTCGTATTGAGACTGTGCTTGCCCGGGGGACACTGCATCCGATTGCGGCTCCGCCGCGGGCCGGACCCCCAGCAAAGATCGTGGCGGGCGTTCATCGACCGGCCTCCTGCGTCGTATTGAGGATGTTGACGCCCCGGAAGAGGGCGGACGGGCAGCCGTGCGAGACGGCGGCGACCTGGCCCGGCTGGGCCTTGCCGCAGTTGAAGGCGCCACCGAGGACGTACGTCTGCGGGCCGCCGACCTGCTCCATCGAGCCCCAGAAGTCCGTGGTCGTCGCCTGGTACGCCACGTCCCGCAGCTGCCCGGCGAGGCGGCCGTTCTCGATGCGGAAGAAGCGCTGGCCGGTGAACTGGAAGTTGTAGCGCTGCATGTCGATCGACCAGGACCGGTCGCCGACCACGTAGATGCCGCGCTCCACGCCCCCGATCAGGTCCTCCGTCGACAGACCGCCCGGGTCCGGCTGGAGCGAGACGTTCGCCATCCGCTGCACCGGGACGTGCGCGGGGGAGTCGGCGAAGGCGCAGCCGTTCGACCGGCCCAGGCCCGTGAGCTTCGCGATCCGCCGGTCCAGCTGGTAGCCGACGAGCGTGCCGTCCTTCACCAGGTCCCAGCTCTGCGCCTCGACGCCCTCGTCGTCGAAGCCGACCGTGGCGAGACCGTGCTCGGCGGTCCGGTCACCCGTCACGTTCATGATCGAGGAGCCGTACGCCAGCTTGCCCAGCTGGTCGAAGGTGGCGAACGAGGTGCCCGCGTAGGCCGCCTCGTAGCCCAGCGCCCGGTCCAGCTCGGTGGCGTGCCCGATGGACTCGTGGATCGTCAGCCACAGGTTCGACGGGTCGACGACCAGGTCGTACCGGCCCGCCTCCACGCTCGGCGCCCGCATCTTCTCGGCGAGCAGCCCCGGGATCTCGTCGAGCTCCTTGTCCCAGTCCCAGCCGGTCCCCGTCAGGTACTCCCAGCCCCGCCCGACCGGCGGCGCGATCGTCCGCATCGAGTCGAACTCGCCGGTCGTCCCGTCCACGGCGACCGCCGTGAGCTGCGGGTGCAGCCGGACGCGCTGCTGGGTGGTCACGGTGCCGGCCGTGTCCGCGTAGAACTTGTTCTCGTGGACGGTCAGCAGCGAGGCGTCCACGTGCGCCACGCCCTCCGCCCGGAGCAGCCGCGCGCTCCAGTCGGCGAGCAGCGCGCTCTTCTCCTCGGCGGGGACGGAGAACGGGTCGATCTCGTACGAGGAGACCCACGTCCTCTCCGCGTGCACCGGCTCCTCGGCCAGCTCCACGCGCTCCTCCGACCCCGCCGCCGCGATCACCTTCGCCGACAGCTTGGCCATGGCGACCGCCTGCGAGGCGACCCGCGCGGCCCCGTCCATCGTCAGGTCGACGCCGGACGCGAACCCCCAGGCCCCACCGTGCACCACCCGCACCGCGTAGCCCAGGTCCGTGGTGTCCGAGGACCCGGACGGTTTGGCGTCGCGCAGCCGCCACGAGGCGCTGCGCACCCGCTCCAGGCGGAAGTCCGCGTGCTCGGCACCCAGCGCGCGCGCTCGGGCGAGCGCCGCGTCGGCGAGCGCCCGCAACGGCAGCGCGACGAACGAAGGGTCGATCTGATGGACCACGAGCGGCCTCGCTCTCGGCGATCGGAAGACGGCGGTTGAACTGTCCGGGAAGTCAATCACGGGACGGGCGGCCGAGTCCGCGCATTGGATCGGAGGGCGCCCCCGGCGCACCCGCGGGCCGGCCCGCACCGGCCCCGAGCTGTAGGGACCCGACAGTGACGCCCGTACGCCACTGTCGGAGGTCGATTCCTCATGTCGGGGGCGGTACCGATAGGTTTTCGGCTACCAGACCGCTATCGAAAGGGTGATCCGTTGAGCCGCTCGGTTCTCGTCACCGGAGGAAACCGGGGCATCGGCCTCGCCATCGCCCGCGCGTTCGCCGAGGCCGGCGACAAGGTCGCGATCACGTACCGCTCCGGCGAGCCCCCGGCCGCCCTGGTCGAGCTCGGCTGCCTTCCCGTCAAGTGCGACATCACCGACGCGGAGCAGGTGGAGACGGCCTACAAGGAGATCGAGGAGAAGCACGGTCCGGTGGAGGTCCTCGTGGCCAACGCCGGCGTGACGAAGGACCAGCTCCTCATGCGCATGACCGAGGAGGACTTCACGTCCGTCCTCGACACCAACCTCACCGGCACCTTCCGGGTCGTCAAGCGCGCCAACCGCGGGATGCTGCGGGCCAAGAAGGGCCGCGTCGTCCTGATCTCCTCGGTGGTCGGTCTGCTGGGCTCCGCGGGCCAGGCCAACTACGCCGCCTCCAAGGCAGGCCTGGTCGGTTTCGCCCGCTCCCTCGCGCGTGAGCTGGGCTCGCGCAACATCACCTTCAACGTCGTCGCCCCCGGCTTCGTCGACACCGACATGACCGCGGTGCTCACCGACGAGCAGCGCGCGGGCATCGTGTCCCAGGTACCGCTGGGCCGTTACGCGCAGCCGGAGGAGATCGCCGCCGCGGTGAAGTTCCTCGCCTCCGACGACGCCTCGTACATCACTGGAGCCGTCATCCCGGTTGACGGCGGATTGGGCATGGGTCACTGATCACCATGAGCGGAATTCTCGAGGGCAAGCGCATCCTCATCACCGGTGTGCTGATGGAGTCCTCCATCGCCTTCCACGCCGCGAAGCTGGCCCAGGAGCAGGGTGCGGAGATCATCCTCACCGCCTGGCCGCGTCCGACGCTGACCGAGCGCATCGCCAAGAAGCTGCCCCACCCCGACAAGGTGAAGGTCCTGGAGCTCGACGTCTCCAACGACGAGCACCTCGCCCGTCTGGAGGGCCAGGTCCGCGAGCACCTGGGCGACCGCCTCGACGGCATCGTGCACTCCATCGGCTTCGCGCCGCAGGACGCGCTCGGCGGCAACTTCCTGAACACGCCGTTCGAGTCCGTGGCCACCGCCATGCACGTCTCCGCCTTCTCCCTGAAGTCGCTGACCATGGCGCTGCTGCCGCTGATGTCCGAGGGCGGTTCGGTCGTCGGCCTCACCTTCGACGCGCAGTTCGCCTGGCCCCAGTACGACTGGATGGGCCCGGCCAAGGCCGCCCTGGAGGCCACCAGCCGCTACATGGCGCGCGACCTCGGCAAGCAGAAGATCCGCTGCAACCTGATCTCGGCGGGCCCGCTCGGTTCCATGGCCGCGAAGTCCATCCCGGGCTTCGACGGCCTGGCCTCCGTGTGGGACACCCGTTCCCCGCTGACGTGGGACCTCGCGGACCCGGAGCCGGCCGGCCGCGGCATCGTCGCGCTGCTCTCGGACTGGTTCCCGATGACGACGGGCGAGATCATCCACGTCGACGGCGGTCTGCACGCGATCGGCGCGTAACCGCCCGGTACGGCAGTGAAGGGCCGTGTGTCCGCCCCGGTGGCGGACACACGGCCCTCGCCGTTCCGCAACTCCTGCACGGGTCGAAATGTAGCCCGAATGACCCCAGACTGGGGCAGAGCGTGATGTTCTGCTGCTGACGGGGAGGAGGTACGGGCATGCGCGAGATACGCCAGGGCTTCGGGGCGTTCGCCTCCGTCGCCGTTCTGATCACCGGGACAGCCGTGGCCACCGAGCTGCGGGACGCCCCCGCCCCCGCCGAGGAGCCCTCCGCCACCGCCCCGGCGACCGGGGAGCCGGAGGACTTCGGAGCCTCCTGCCGCACCGTCGTCGAGGGCTCCCGCGTCACCGCCCACTGCAGCAACCCGTACCCCCGCACCGACCGCGTCCGCCTCCACGTCGAGTGCGACCGCTGGTGGGACGTCGACAGCGACAGCGCCCCCGTGGAGGTCGGCCCCGCCGACTTCGCCCAGGTCACCGGCCGCTGCTGGAAGGAGGTCCGGTCCGCCTGGATCACGCACCAGCCCGCGGATCCGGCTCCCGCTCCGGGGCAGCCCCTTCCGGTACGGGGCTCCTGAGGCACATGAAGGGGTAACCGGCCGCCTCCGTGCCGGCCCGCTCGGCATCGCCCTCGCGGATCGCGTCCACCAGGCGCGCGTGGTCCATGTGGTTCTCCGGCCGCAGCACCTGCCCCACGTCGTCGCGCAGCCAGTCCCGCAGCAGATCGCCCAGGTCCGCGTAGAGCTCCGTCAGCACCTCGTTGCCCGAGGCGGCGACGACCGCGTGGTGGAAGGCCGCGTCGGCCGTCACGAACCGCTCCGCGTCCCCCGACTCCCACGCCTCCTCGCGCCGCACGAGCAGGGCGTCCAGCTGCTTCAGGTCCCGCTCCGTGCGCCGCCCGGCCGCGAAGCGCGCCGCGGCGGACTCCAGCGTGGAGCGCAGCTCGGCGACGTGCCGGGGGTCGGAGCCGGCGAAGCGCCGGTGCATGACGCCCGCCAGCTCGCTGGTGGCGACGACGTACGTCCCCGAGCCCTGGCGGATGTCGAGCAGACCGTTGTGCGCGAGCGCGCGGACCGCCTCGCGCACCGTGTTGCGGGCCACGCCCAGCTGCTCGACCAGTTCGGGTTCGGTCGGGATGCGCGAACCCACCGGCCACTCGCCGGAGGTGATCTGGTTCCGCAGCTCGGCGATCACCTGGTCGGAGAGGCCGGTGCGCCGGGGGTGACCGAGGGCCATGGAGCGCCTTCCCATTCGTTCGAGATTGGACAATCAATCATCCCATGATTCTATGATGGCTTCATGCCTGACGAGCCGAAGACCCTCGACCCCGCCGCACCACCGGCCGGAACCACCGCCGCGACCGCGTCCTCCGGAGCGCCCGCCACCGCCGGCGATTCTCCCGCACCGGGCCCGGCACGCGGCCGGCTGCTCGGCATCGTCGCCGTCGGACTCGTCCTGGCCGCCCTCAACCTGCGCCCCGCCATCACCAGCCTCGGCGCCCTCCTCGAAGAGGTCAGCGAAGACCTCCACATGAGCGGCAGCGTCGCCGGCGTCCTGACCTCCGTCCCCCCGCTCTGCTTCGCGGTCTTCGGCATCACCGCGCCCCGCCTCGCCCGCCGCTTCGGCCCCGCCGCCGTCGTCTGCGCGGGCATGGCCGCGATCCTCACCGGCCTCGTCCTGCGGCCCTTCGCGACCGGCACCGCCGCCTTCCTCGCCGCCAGCGCCCTCGCCCTCATGGGCATCGCCGTCAGCAACGTTCTGATGCCCGTCATCGTCAAGCGGTACTTCCCCGACCGCGTCGGCAGCATGACCGGCCTCTACTCCATGGCGCTCGCCCTCGGCACCTCCGTCGCCGCGGCCGCGACCGTGCCCATGACCGACGCCCTCGGCGGCGACTGGCGCCTCGGCCTCGGCGTCTGGGCGGCCCTCGCCGCGCTCGCCGTCCTGCCCTGGCTCCCGCTCCTGCGCGACCGGGACACGGACACGCCACGTCCGGCGGCCACGACCCCCGAAACGGCACCGCAGGCCGCCCCCGCGCCGCGCATCACCCGCAGCCGCACCGCCTGGGCGCTCGGCGTCTTCTTCGGCCTCCAGGCCACCGGCGCCTACATCACCATGGGCTGGATGCCGCAGATCTTCCGCGACGCCGGCGTCCCCGCCGCCACCGCGGGCGTGCTCCTCGCCGTCACCATGGTCATGGGCGTCCCGCTCGCCTTCGTCATCCCCCGCCTCGCGACCCGGATGAAGAACCAGGGCCCGATCGTCGTCGCGCTCGGCCTGTGCGGACTCACCGGCTACACCGGACTCTTCCTCGCCCCCGCCGGCGGAGCCTGGGTCTGGGCCGTGCTCCTCGGCATCTCCAACTGCTCCTTCCCGCTCGCCCTCACGATGATCGGCATGCGCTCGCGCACCGGCGCCGGCGTCGTCCGACTCTCCGCCTTCGCGCAGAGCGTCGGCTACCTCATCTCGATCCCCGGCCCCCTCCTCGTCGGCGTGCTCTACCAGCACAGCGGCGGCTGGGGACTGCCCATCGCGCTCATGGGCGGGCTCATGGTGCCGCAGATGATCGTCGGAACCCTGGCGGGCAGGGACCGGACGGTCGAGGACGAATGCTGAGATGCGAGACTGTCCCCATGCCAGTCCTCGAACCCAACCCCCCGAACGGCCAGAAGAAGCTGCTCCTCGTGCTCGGCGCGATGCTCGGCATCACGGTCGTCATCGCCGTCATCGCCTCCTTCGCCTCCCCGTGAGGTGGGGGTAGCCCCCGCATCCCCTAGGGGGCGGGTCTCAGGGTGAAGTGGGTGGATCACCGGATGGGCCGGAAGACGCGCGATCCGTACGTTGGTGACAACGGCGAAAGCGCGGAACTCACCCACGGAGGCGGCCATGTCGGCCCCCACGCACCCCGGCATCCGGACCACGACCACCGGCGTCGACACCCGGCTGCCCTGGTGGGCCCTCGTCCTCCCGGCAGCCGCCTTCCTCGCCCTCCTGGTCCTCATGACCGGGTCGGACGGGGCCCAGGCGACCCCGGGTGAGCTCGCGACCGGCCGCGTCCTGGAGCACCTCTGGCAAACACTCTCTCTCTGAGTCGGAGTGACCTGTTTCATGCGAAGCTGTGGACCATGAGCGTCGATACACCCCGCAGCATCGTGCTCCTCCGGCACGCGAAGGCAGACTGGAACGACGGACCGGACCACGAGAGGCCCCTCGCCGACCGCGGCCGCAAGGACGCACCGGTGGCCGGCCGCCGGCTCGCCGACAGCGGCATCACCTTCGACCTGGCCCTCTGCTCGACCGCCGTGCGCACCCGCGAGACCTGGAAGCTGGCCGTCCACGAGTTCCCGCGCCGCCCGAAGACCGTGTACGAGGAGCGGTTGTACGAGGCCTCCCTCGGCGAGCTCATCGCCCTGGTCAACGAGACCCCGGACACCGTGAACAACCTCCTGCTCGTCGGCCACAACCCGGGCATGCACGCGCTCGCCGACGCTCTGGCGGGCGGGTCCGAGGGGGACGTGCTGCCCCGGATGAACCGCAGCGGCTTCCCGACCTCCGCCTTCGCCGTCGTCACCTTCGACGGCACGTGGAAGTCCGTGGAGCACGGAGTCGGACGACTCGTCGACTTCTGGACCCCGCACGCCTGATCGCGTACGCCGGCCCCGCACGGGGGCCCACCCCGTACGCCTCATCCCGTACGCCGCACTCCGTACGCGGGAGGGCCCGGGCGTCGTCCGACACCCGGGCCCTCCTCCTTACCGCCACCGCTCAGTGCGGCAGGTCGTCCTCGCCGAAGTCCGCCGCCTCGACCTCCTCGCGCGTGATGCCGAGCAGGTACAGCACGGTGTCCAGGAACGGCACGTTCACCGCCGTGTGGGCCGCCTGACGCACCACCGGCTTCGCGTTGAACGCCACGCCCAGCCCGGCCGCGTTCAGCATGTCCAGGTCGTTGGCCCCGTCGCCGATCGCCACGGTCTGCGCCAGCGGCACCCCCGCCTCCGAGGCGAACCGGCGCAGCAGCCGCGCCTTGCCCGCCCGGTCGACGATCTCGCCGGTCACCCGGCCGGTGAGCTTCCCGTCCACGATCTCCAGCGTGTTGGCGGAGGCGAAGTCGAGACCCAGCCGCTCCTTCAGGTCGTCGGTGACCTGCGTGAAACCGCCGGAGACGACGCCCACCTGGTAGCCGAGCCGCTTGAGCGTACGGATCAGGGTCCGGGCGCCCGGAGTCAGCCGCACCTCGGCGCGGACCTTGTCGACCACCGAGGCGTCGAGACCGGCGAGCAGCTCCACGCGCGCGTGGAGGGACTGCTCGAAGTCCAGCTCGCCGCGCATCGCCGCCGCCGTCACCTCGGCGACCTTGTCCTCGCAGCCCGCGTGCGCGGCGAAGAGCTCGATCACCTCGTCCTGGATCAGGGTGGAGTCGACGTCCATGACCACGAGCCGCTGGGCCCGCCGGTGCAGACCGGCGGAGACGACGGCCACGTCGACCCCGATGCCGTGCGCCTCGACGGCCAGCGCGGTCCGCAGCGGCTCGGTCTCGCAGCCCGAGACGGCGAACTCGACCGCCGTCACGGGGTACTTCGCGAGGCGGAAGATGCGGTCGATGTTGCCGCCGGTCTCCGCGATCCTGGCCGCTATGGCCGCCGTCTGCTCGGCGGTGAGCGGGTTGCCGAGCACGGTGACGTGCGAGCGCCCCTCACCGCGGGGACGGTTGTCGCCCGTGCCGGAGATGATCTCGGCCTGGAGCTTCAGCGACTCGGCCCAGCTGTGGATGGTGGCCCGGAGTTCGCCCTGCGAGGCGACGGTCGGCTCGGTGACGAGCGCGCACAGGACGAGGCGGCCGCGGGAGACCACCTGCTCGATGTCCACGACGTCGACGGAGTAGGCGGCGAGGGTGTCGAAGAGTCCCGCGGTGATCCCGGGACGGTCCTTCCCGAAGATCTTGACGAGAAGGGTGGGAACGTCTGAGGTCTGCGATGCGCTCATGGTGGTTCCACCGTATCGGGCACCGTGTGCGGTCAGACCCCCCGTCCCGCCCTGCGGACACCCGACCGGTCCAGGAGACACCCTTGAGGTCTTCACGCGGCCCGACTTTCCGATACGGGACCGGGCCTGAAATAGTTCCCCAGGATGATTCGCCATCCCTGGACTCCCGACGACGGGGGTACATCGGGGGACAAGTAGTGGGGCATGGAGTGCCAGAACTCGTACTGGAATTGAACGGCAGGACCTGGACGCTCGATCCGTCCCGGTCGTACACCCTGGGCAGGGACCCTCAGGGTGACCTGGTCATCGACGACGCCAGGGTCTCGTGGCGCCACGCCACCATCAGCTGGGGAGGCCGGAGCTGGGTCATCGAGGACCACGGCTCCACGAACGGCACCTTCCTCCAGGGCCAGAGGATCCACCAGGTGGAGATCGGCCCCGGCTCGGCCGTCCACCTGGGCAACGCGACCGACGGCCCGCGGCTGAATCTCGCCGCCACCGGCGCGGCCGCCGCGCCTCAGCACCAGGCGCCGCAGCAGGCCCCGGCCCAGCAGACCCCCGCCCACCAGGCGGCCGGGGCCGCCGCGCAGGCCGACTGGGCCACGCACCAGGCGCCCCCGCAGCACCAGGCGCCCCCGCAGCAGCCGGGCTGGCAGCAGCCGCCGGCCCACCAGCAGGTCCCGCAGCAGCAGGTCCCGCACCAGCAGGGACCCGGCCAGGGCCGCCCCGGCGGCGCCGCGGGGACGCCGTCGCCCTACGGCGACCACCGCAGCCCGACGACCTTCTACCAGCTGGACCTCGGCCGCGTGATGCGCATCGGCCGTGCCCTCGAGAACGAACTGGTCGTCTCCGACCTCCAGGTCTCGCGGCACCACGCCGAGTTCCACGCGACGCCCGACGGCCGCTTCGAGATCCGCGACCTCGGCTCGCACAACGGCACGTACGTCAACGGTCAGCCGATCCCCAAGGGCGGCACGGCCCTCCTCGGACCGCAGGACATCGTCGGCGTCGGCCACTCGACCTTCCGCATCGTCGGCGGCCAGCTCGAGGAGTTCGTCGACACCGGCTCGGTCTCCTTCTCGGCCCGCCACCTCACGGTCACGGTCGACGGCGGCAAGCAGATCCTCAAGGACGTCACCTTCGGCGTCCCGGAGAAGTCGCTGATCGGCGTCATCGGCCCGTCCGGCTCCGGCAAGTCCACCCTGCTCAAGGCGCTGACCGGCTACCGCCCGGCCAACGAGGGCGACGTCCTCTACGACAACCGGAGCCTCTACAAGCAGTTCGCCGAGCTGCGCCAGCGCATCGGTCTGGTCCCGCAGGACGACATCCTGCACAAGGAGCTGACCGTCCAGAAGGCGCTGCGCTACGCGGCCAAGCTCCGCTTCCCCGGCGACACCGCCGCGACCGAGCGCGAGGCCCGCATCGACGAGGTGCTGCGCGAGCTCAAGCTCGACATCCACAAGGAGAAGAAGGTCACCTCCCTCTCCGGTGGCCAGCGCAAGCGCGTCTCCGTCGCCCTGGAGCTCCTCACCAAGCCCTCGCTGATCTTCCTGGACGAGCCGACCTCCGGCCTCGACCCGGGCATGGACCGCGACGTCATGCAGCTGCTGCGCGGCCTCGCGGACGACGGCCGCACGGTCCTCGTCGTCACCCACTCGGTGGCCGAGCTGGGCCTCTGCGACAAGCTGCTCGTGATGGCGCCCGGCGGCTCCGTGGCGTACTTCGGCCCGCCGGAGGAGGCGCTGAACTTCTTCGGCTACTCCACCTGGGCCGACGTCTTCTCCGCCTTCGAGAACTACCGCGACTACGACTGGGCGGGCCGCTGGAAGGGCTCGCAGCACTACCAGATGTACGCCGCGGACATCGACGCCGTCGCCGCGCAGCCCGTCCAGATGCCGCCGCAGGCGATGGCCAGGCCGCCGAAGCCGCAGGGCTGGGGCTCCCAGCTGTGGACCCTGATCCGCCGCTACGTGTCGGTGATCGCCTCCGACAAGGGCTTCATGGCCCTGATGGTGATCCTGCCCGCCGTCCTCGGCGCGGTCTCCGTCGTCATCCCGGCCGACTTCGGCCTGGGCCGGCCCAAGCCGCCGTCCCGGTTCAACGGCGACGCCGGCACGATCATGCTGATCCTCGCGGTCGGCATGTGCTTCTCCGGCGCGGCGAACTCCGTGCGAGAACTGATCAAGGAACGGGTCATCTACGAACGGGAGCGCGCCGTCGGCCTCTCCCGCTCCGCGTACCTCATGTCCAAGGTCATCGTCCTCGGCCTGATCACCGCCTTCCAGGGCGTGATCATCTGCGGCATCGGCTTCTCCACCCGCGAGCTGCCCGAAGAGGGCCTGTTCATGCCGCCGGCCGTCGAGCTCTGCGTCCAGGTCATCGCGCTCGGCCTGACCTCGATGATGGTCGGCCTGGTCATCTCCGCGCTGGTGAAGACCGCCGAGAAGACCATGCCGCTGCTCGTCATGTTCGCGATCATCCAGGTCGTCTTCACCGGCATCCTCTTCCAGGTGTACGGCTCGCCCGGCCTGGAGCAGTTCGCCTGGCTCATGCCCTCCCGCTGGGGCATCGCCGGCGCCGGCACCACCCTCGACCTGGCGCACCTCATGCCGCCGTGGGACCACAAGGACCCCACGAACACCGACCCGCTGTGGGAGCACACGGTCGGCCAGTGGAGCCTCGACCTCGGCATCCAGCTGATCATGGCCACGGTCTGCTGCGTCCTCGTGGCGCGGTTGCTGCGCCGCCACGAGCCCGAGGTCATGCGCAAGTAACGCTCGCCCCACCACGCCGAAGGGCGGCACCCCGGAGAGGGTGCCGCCCTTTCGCGCGTCAGTACGCGCTGTTGACGTTGTCGATCGAGCCGTAGCGGTCGGCCGCGTAGTTGGCGGCGGCGACGATGTTGGCGACCGGGTCGTACTGGTCGAACTTGGTGCCGGGGATGTGGTACGCCTTGAAGGTCGGGTAGATCACCTGGAGCAGGCCCTTGGACGGGACGCCGTTGATGGCGTTGATGTCCCAGTTGTTGATGGCATACGGGTTGCCGCTGGACTCGCGCATGATGTTCCGGTGCAGGCCGTTGTAGGTGCCCGGGATGTTGTGCTTGTCCATGATGTAGAGCGCCTCGCGGATCCAGCCGTCGAGGTTGTTCGCGAAGACCGGCTTGCGGGCGACGGAACGGCTCGCGGCCGCCTTCTCCGCGGCGCGCTTCTTCGCGGCGGCCGCGGCCTTCGCCTTGGCGGCGGCCTTGGCCTTGACCTCGGCCTTCGCCTTCGCGGTGGCCTTGGCCAGGGCGTCGGCCTTGGCCTTCGCGGCCTTCGCCTGGGCGTCGAGCTTCGCCTTGGCGGCGGCCTTCGCCTTCGCCTCGGCCTCCTGCTTGGCCTTCAGACCGATGGTGGTCTGCTGCTCGCTGACGCTGGCGGCCAGCGCCTTGGCCTGCGGGCTGTTCGCGTTGTACGACCAGGCCACCTGCTGGGTACCGGACAGAGCCTGCGGCTCGGTCTCGGTGCCGCCGTTGTGAGGCACGAGGGAGAGGGTGAGCGCTGCGGCGCCCAGAGCGGCGACGCCGGCGATCGTGGCCTTGTGGGTCTTCTTCAGACCACGACTGTGGCCAGGGGTGTTCGCAGACATGCAGGACTACCTCTTCGAATCGCTGGGGGTCGTCGCTCGGCCGGGGCGGCGCTGCGCCTGCTCGGCGGCGACGGTGGCAATTCTTAGCGGCAGCAAAATCCCGTGGCAAAGGTGTGACCTACGACCCCGGGTAGTGGATCAGGGCCTCGTGCACGGGCCACACGATGCCCCCTGTGGCCCGTTTCCTCCGCTCATATCCGGCGGCGGGGCGTCCACTAGGGGGCTTCGTAAGTGACGTGCGTCCTATGCGCGGCCTCACATCGGGCACGTAACGAACTCACCGTGAGTTGCTTCAGCAATGCGTACGGTGAGGCCCCTCCTCCGGGAGGAGGAGATGGAGATCGCCGAACTCGTGCCAGAGGTAGCGCTCCCGTACCGCGGCGGCGTACGCGCTCCGCAGAGCGGGTTCCCCGGCGACCGCCTCCAGCATCAGCAGATGCGAGGCCTCCGGCTCGTGCAGCCCGGTCAGCAGCCCGTCCACCACCCGTACCCCGCGCGCGGGCGTCACCACCAGGTCGGTCCACCCCGCGACGGCCCGCACGGCCCCACCGCCCCCGGCACCCGCCCGCCGAGGCGCCCCCTCCGCGGCGGTCCCCTCTCCCCACGTGTCCCTCGCACCGTTCGGCCCCAGGGGACCTCCCGGGCTTCGGGCCGCTGCGCCGGACTCCGTCCGCCGAGGCGGTCCTACTGCGGCAGACTCCAGTGCCCGCACCGCCGTCGTACCGACGGAGATGACCCGGCCGCCCCCGGCGCGGGCCGCGTTCACCAGGGCCGCCGTCGCCGCCGGGACCTCGAAGCGCTCCGGGTAGGGCGGCTCGTGCGCCTCCGCCGACGCCACCCCCGTATGAAGGCAGAGCGGGGCGATCCGTACGCCCCGGTCGACCAGCTCCGCCACCAGCCGGGCCGTGAAGGGCCGCCCCGCGCTCGGCATCTCCGCCGAGCCCGACCCGTCGGGGGAGGGGCGCGCGAAGACCGTCCGGTACGCCGACAGGGGCTGGTCCTGGTCCGTGTACCCGTACCGGATGGGCCGCCCGTACCGTCCGAGCAGCCCCGGGACGTCCACGTCCACCCGCGCCCACCACAGCCGCCCGCCCCCGGGCACCAGCGGCTCCGCGCACACCAGCCGCGCCCCTCCCGGCAGCCGTACGACCGCGCCCGCGGGACCGCCCCCACGCGGGCGCGTACTGCCCGACGGCTCCGGCGCCCGCAGCTCCACGGCCCACCGCCCGTCGTCCCCACGGGTCGAGAAGTGCACCACCACCGGCTCCCCGCCCGGCTCCGGCCCCAGCCGCCCGTCCACGGCCGCCGCGAGCGTCGTCGAGGTGTTGACGACGAGCACGTCCCCGGCCCGCAGCAGCGCGGGCAGCTCCCTGAAGGAGTGGTGCGACACCGCCGTGCCCCGCGACACGAGCAGCCGCACGTCGTCCCGGCCGCGCCCGGGCCCCCGCTGCTCGGCCGGCACCCGCGCCGACAGCTCCGTCGGCACCCTCACGACCAGCGTCATCACGCCTCCAGGAAGGCCGGCGCGGAATACCGGCCGCTCGCCGGCCGCTCGTCGAGCAGCCGCAGGAAGACGGGGGCGACGTCGGCCGGAGTCGGAGTCCCGGACAGGTCCTCGCCGGGCTCCGCGGCGGCCAGCATGTCCGTCCGCATCCCGCCCGGGTCCACCCACCAGACCCGCAGCCCCGGCTCCTCCACCGCCAGGACCGCCGACAGCTGGTCGAGCGCCGCCTTCGTCGCCCCGTACGCCCCCCAGGTCCGGTACGCCTCCGCGGCCGCGTCCGAGCTCAGGTTGACCACCGCTCCGGCGGGCGCCGCGCGCAGCAGCGGCAGCGCCTCCTGCAGCAGCCCCAGCGGGGCCACCACGTTGACCTCCAGGGCGGCCCGGAAACCGTCCAGCGGGTGCCGGTCGAGCGGCACCAGCGGCTGCGTGCCCAGGATCCCCGCGTTGTTCACGAGCAGATCGAGCCCACCGAGCTCCTCCGCCGCCGCCACGAGCTCCCGCCGGTGCGCCGCGTCCGTCACGTCCCCGGCCACCGCCACCACCCGTGCGCCACGCGCGCGTGCCGCCGCCGCGCTCTCCTCCAGTACGTCCGCCGTGCGGGCGTCCAGCACCAGGTCCCAGCCCCGCCCGGCGAGGGCCTCGGCCAGCGCCCGCCCCAGACCCCTCGACGCCCCCGTGACGATCGCGACAGTCATGACGTCCATCCCCTCTCTCCTTCGGATGGCTCCACCCTCCGGCCGCGGCCCCGCCCACCGCCTCGTCCCCGGGCCCGGACCGCCGAGGGCACTTCGACCTAGGCCTCCGGACCTGCTCCGTCCTCGTCCCCGGACGGATACGGACCGTCACACCCCGCCGGTACGGTGAACACATGAGCCATCGACCGAGCTCCGGCCTGGCCGCAGTGAGCACCGCCCTCCTGGCGATGAGCCGCCATCTGGAGGTCCGTGACGTCCTCAAGACGATCGTGGCCTCCGCGCGCGAGCTGCTCGACGCCGAGTACGCAGCCCTGGGCGTCCCCGACGACCACGGCGGCTTCGCCCAGTTCGTGGTCGACGGCGTCAGCGAAGAGCAGTGGAAGGCGATCGGCCCGCTGCCCCGCCAGCACGGCATCCTGGCCTCGATGCTCCACAAGGCCGAGCCCGAGCGGCTCGCCGACGTCCGCGAGGACCCCCGCTTCGAGGGCTGGCCGGACGCCCACCCCGAGATGTCCGACTTCCTCGGCCTGCCCGTCCGCGACGGCGACGAGATCCTCGGCGCCCTCTTCCTCGCCAACAAGCGCTGCCCCAAGGAGGACGGCGGCTGCGGCTTCACCGCCGAGGACGAGGCACTCCTCTCGATCCTCGCCCAGCACGCGGCCATCGCCCTCACCAACGCCCGGCTGTACGAGCGCAGCCGTGAGCTCACCATCGCCGAGGAGCGCTCCCGCCTCGCCCACGAGCTGCACGACGCCGTCAGCCAGAAGCTCTTCTCGCTCCGCCTGACCGCCCAGGCCGCCGCCGCCCTCGTCGACCGCGACCCGGCCCGTGCCAAGGGCGAACTCCAGCAGGTCGCCGCGCTCGCCGCCGAGGCCGCCGACGAGCTGCGCGCCGCCGTCGTCGAGCTCAGGCCCGCCGCCCTCGACGAGGACGGCCTCGTCCACACGCTCCGCACCCAGATCCAGGTCCTGGACCGCGCCCACTCCGCCCGGGTGACCTTCGAGAGCCCGGGGACCCGGGCCCTGCCCGCCGCCCAGGAGGAGGCCGTCCTCCGGGTCGCGCAGGAGGCCCTGCACAACGCCCTGCGGCACGCGGACGCGGAACTCGTCGCGGTCTCCCTCACCCGCAGCGGCCAGGGCGCGCGGCTCACCGTCACCGACGACGGCAAGGGCTTCGACCCGCGTACGGTCCGCCGTGCCGGCCGCCACCTCGGTCTGGTCTCCATGCGGGACCGGGCGAGCGGCGTCGGCGGCAGACTCACGGTGACCTCGGCCCCGGGCCGGGGCACGAAGATCGAAATGGAGGTCCCCGGTGGCTGACAAGCACATCCGCGTGCTCCTGGTCGACGACCACCAGGTCGTCCGCCGAGGACTGCGCACCTTCCTGGAGGTGCAGGACGACATAGAGGTAGTGGGGGAGGCCTCCGACGGCGCCGAGGGCGTCGCCAGGGCGGAGGAGCTGCAGCCGGACGTGGTCCTCATGGACGTGAAGATGCCGGGCACGGACGGCATCGAGGCGCTCAAGCGGCTCCGTGAGCTGGCGAACCCCGCCAGGGTCCTGATCGTCACCAGCTTCACCGAGCAGCGGACGGTCGTCCCCGCCCTCCGCGCCGGCGCCTGCGGATACGTCTACAAGGACATCGACCCCGACGCCCTGGCCGGTGCGATCCGCTCCGTCCACGCCGGGCACGTCCTGCTCCAGCCCGAGGTGGCCGGTGCGCTCCTCGCCCAGGAGGACTCCCACGGCGGGGGCACGGGGCGGGGCTCGACCCTCACGGAGCGGGAGCGCGAGGTCCTCGGCCTGATCGCGGACGGACGGTCCAACCGGGAGATCGCCCGCGCCCTCGTCCTCTCCGAGAAGACGGTCAAGACGCACGTCTCGAACATCCTGATGAAACTCGACCTCGCGGACCGCACCCAGGCGGCCCTCTGGGCGGTCCGCCACGGCCTCACCCACTGACGCGCTCCCTCGTGCGCCGGGGCGCACGACCGTTCAGTACTTCATACCGTCGTGTGGATGTCCCCCGTTCGGCGCAACCCGGCGGGGGGTGCGGCGTTCTCCATGGCGTGCTGCGGCGGACCGGCCGCAGCGATGACCAGGAGGATGTACCAAGTGAAGAACCTCAAGAAGGCCGCCGCCCTCACCGTGATCGCCGGTGGCATCGTCGCCGCCGGCGCGGGTGTCGCCTCCGCGAACGCGGACGCCGCCGGGCAGGCCCTCCACTCGCCGGGCGTCGGCTCCGGCAACCTGGTGCAGGTCCCGGTCCACGTCCCCGTGAACGTCTCCGGCAACACGGTCAACGTGATCGGCCTGCTCAACCCGGCCTTCGGCAACGCCGCCGTCAACGGCTGAGCATCACCCCGACACCGGTCCCGTGTGGGCATACGTTCCGCAAAGGCGGAACGGGTGGGCACACGGGACCCACCGGCGTGCAGCACCCCGACCGCCCCAGCCACTACAGACCAGGGGCTCCGGGCGAGGCGCAGCCTCAGAAGCCCCGGTCCCGCTCCCGCTCCTCCACGTACGCGTTGTACGCCGCGACCTGCGCCCGCCGCGCCACCCGTTCCACCGGCCGCAGCGCCGCCCCCCGCGCCGCCATCTCCGAGGCGCTCACCGCGCCCCCGTGACCGTGGTCGTACGCCAGGTTCACCAGCAGACCGATCCGCTGCGCCAGCTCCAGGACCCGTACCGCGCGCGGCGGATAGCCGGGGGCCAGCACCTCGCGGCCCACCTCCGCCCGCGCCCGGTACGCCTCGCGCGCCGCGTCCGCCGCGGGCCCCGAGGCCGCCACGTCGAGCCGGGTCAGCACCGCCGTCGCGTCCCGCAGCGCCTCGGCCAGCTCCCGCTCGGCCTCGCCGAGCGAGGGCACATCGGCGGGCGGAGCCTCCCGTACGGCCAGACAGTGCCAGGTCACCGAGACGTGCACGTCACCCGCGGGACCGGCCTCGGTGACCTCCGGCACGAGACCGTACGGTGCGCCGAAGCCCACCACCGCCTCCTCCGCCTCCAACGCGCGCGCGTTGAACTCCGGCGGCCCGCTCAGCCCCAGCGGATGCCCCGGCGCCGGCAGGGCGACCCGCCACCCGGTCACCCCGAGCCGCCGCAGCCGGCCCAGCGCGAGCGTCAGCCCCACCGGCCCCGCCTCACCGGGCAGCCCCTCCACGCGGTGCACCGCGTCCTCCCCGACAATCGCCAGCGCCGCCTCGTCCGGCGACACCGCCCCGGCCAGCAGGGCATTGCCCCAGGCGGCCAGACGTCCTGAGCGTGGTTCCGAAAGCATCCCCCCAGACTAAGGACTCAAAGGAAGCCCTACGGACCGGTCCGCTCCGTCGATAACGTAGGTTTTCCCCTGGACGCCGCGCCCATCGGCGCAAGGCGACGACAAGACTCGACCGCAAGGGGAGACAACGCGCTCATGAGCGATGTACTGGAGCTGGTGGACGTATCCGTGGTCCGCGACGGACGGGCTCTGGTGGACGATGTCTCCTGGTCGGTCAAGGAGGGCGAGCGCTGGGTGATCCTCGGACCCAACGGCGCCGGCAAGACCACCCTCCTGAACATCGCCTCCAGCTACCTCTTCCCCACCAAGGGCACCGCCCGCATCCTGGGCGAGCAGCTCGGCGGCGTGGGCACCGACGTCTTCGAGCTCCGCCCCCGCATCGGCATGGCCGGCATCGCGATGGCGGAGAAGCTCCCCAAGCGCCAGACCGTCCTGCAGACCGTCCTCACCGCCGCGTACGGCATGACCGCCACCTGGAACGAGGACTACGACCCGGTCGACGAGGAGCGCGCCAAGGCCTTCCTCGACCGGCTCGGGATGAACGACTACCTGGACCGCAGGTTCGGCACCCTCTCCGAGGGCGAGCGCAAGCGCACCCTCATCGCCCGCGCGATGATGACCGACCCGGAGCTCCTCCTCCTCGACGAGCCCGCCGCCGGCCTCGACCTCGGCGGCCGCGAGGACCTGGTCCGCCGCCTCGGCCGCCTCGCCCGCGACCCGTACGCCCCCTCCATGATCATGGTCACCCACCACGTCGAGGAGATCGCCCCCGGCTTCACCCACGTCCTGATGATCCGTCAGGGCAAGGTCCTCGCCGCCGGCCCCGTGGAGATGGAGCTCACCTCCCGGAACCTCTCGCACTGCTTCGGCCTGCCGCTCGTCGTCGAGCGCGTCGGCGACCGCTGGACCGCCCACGGCCTGCCCCTGAAGTGACCGGCCGGGGCACCGGCGTCCCGCACAGCCGCCCGCGCCCTGTCCCGGAAGGACCCCACCGCCCTACCATGACCACGTGGACATCGACACGTGGGTCTGGTGGCTGATCGGCGCGGTGGGGCTCGGCATCCCGCTGGTCCTGACCGCGATGCCGGAGTTCGGCATGTTCTCCGTCGGCGCGGTCGCCGGGGCGGTGACCGCGGCCCTCGGCTTCGGCGTCGTCGCCCAGGTGCTCGTCTTCGT
Source organism: Streptomyces sp. NPDC006197 (assembly GCF_040613865.1). Lineage (NCBI taxonomy): Bacteria > Bacillati > Actinomycetota > Actinomycetes > Kitasatosporales > Streptomycetaceae > Streptomyces > Streptomyces sp. NPDC006197. The sequence goes on from NZ_JBEXSZ010000025.1 coordinate 64,767, forward strand.
CGTCGTCTCCGTGGCACTCGTCGCGGTGGTACGTCCGATCGCCGCCCGCCACCGCAACGGCAGACCCGAACTCGCCACCGGCGTCGACGCCCTGAAGGGGCGTCAGGCCGTCGTCCTGGAGCGGGTCGACGGCAGCGGAGGCCGCATCAAGCTCGCCGGCGAGATCTGGTCCGCCCGCACCCTCGACACCGGCCAGACCTTCGAACCGGGCGAACGGGTCGACGTCGTGGACATCGACGGGGCGACCGCCGTGGTCATGTGACGTGAGGTCACGTGACGTCATGTGACCGAACCTCGCCCATGACGCTCCGCCGTCTGGGAAACTCGATCATCAGAAGAAACCCGGCAGACAACCGGCAGCGAAGGGCACGGGGAACACGATGTCAGCAGTCATCATCGTCCTGATCATTCTGGTGGTGCTCGTCTTCATCGCCCTGATCAAGACGATCCAGGTCATCCCGCAGGCGAGCGCGGCGATCGTGGAGCGCTTCGGCCGCTACACCCGCACGCTCAACGCCGGACTCAACATCGTCGTCCCGTTCATCGACTCGATCCGCAACCGGATCGACCTCCGCGAACAGGTCGTCCCGTTCCCGCCGCAGCCGGTGATCACCCAGGACAACCTGGTCGTCAACATCGACACGGTCATCTACTACCAGGTGACCGACGCCCGGGCCGCCACCTACGAGGTCGCCAGCTACATCCAGGCGATCGAGCAGCTCACCGTCACCACCCTGCGCAACATCATCGGCGGCATGGACCTGGAGCGGACCCTCACCTCCCGCGAGGAGATCAACGCGGCCCTGCGCGGCGTCCTCGACGAGGCCACCGGCAAGTGGGGCATCCGCGTCAACCGCGTCGAGCTCAAGGCCATCGAGCCGCCGACCTCCATCCAGGACTCGATGGAGAAGCAGATGCGCGCCGAGCGCGACAAGCGCGCCGCGATCCTCACCGCCGAGGGCACCCGCCAGTCCGCCATCCTCACCGCCGAGGGCGAGAAGCAGTCCGCCATCCTGCGCGCCGAGGGCGAGGCCAAGGCCGCCGCCCTCAAGGCCGAGGGCGAGGCGCAGGCCGTCCGCACGGTCTTCGAGGCCATCCACGCCGGCGACCCGGACCAGAAGCTCCTCTCGTACCAGTACCTCCAGATGCTCCCGAAGATCGCCGAGGGCGACGCCAACAAGCTCTGGATCGTGCCCAGCGAGATCGGCGACGCCCTCAAGGGCCTCTCCGGAGCCTTCGGCAACGTGGGCGGCGGCACCCCCGGCTTCAACGTCAAGGGCGGAGCGACCGAGCGGCGGGACGAACCCCCGGTGGACTGACACGTACACGTAATTCTCGTGCATGATCAGTGCGAGCCCCTCGACCCTGACGACGTCAGAGCGGGGAGGCGACCCGCTGACCATATAAGGAGATGGCGTTGTCCATCTGGGAAGCCCTGGCAGTCTTCGCCGCCGGCATCGGCGCCGGCACCATCAACACCATCGTCGGATCGGGAACGCTCATCACGTTCCCGGTCCTCCTCGCGACCGGACTCCCCCCGATCACCGCGAACGTCTCCAACGCCCTCGGCCTCGTCCCCGGCTCCATCAGCGGGGCCATCGGCTACCGCCGCGAACTCAAGGGCCAGAAGGCCCGCATCCTGCGCCTCGGCGGCGTCGCCCTCCTCGGCGGACTCATCGGCGCCATCCTGCTCCTGGCCCTGCCGTCCAAGGCCTTCGACTCGATCGTCCCCGTCCTCATCGGCCTCGCACTCGTCCTGGTCCTCTTCCAGCCCCGTATCGCCGCAGCCGTGAAGCGGCGCCGGGAGCAGGCCGGCACCGAAGCCCACCCCGACGGCGGCCCCGCCCTCCTCACCGGCCTCCTCCTCGCCAGCATGTACGGCGGATACTTCGGCGCCGCCCAAGGAGTCCTCTACCTCTCCCTCATGGGCCTGCTGCTCCACGACGACCTGCAGCGCATCAACGCCGTCAAGAACATCCTCGGCGCCCTGGTCAACGGAGTCGCCGCCGTCTTCTTCCTCTTCGTCGCCGACTTCGACTGGACGGCCGTCCTGCTCATCGCCGTCGGCTCCACCCTCGGCGGCCAGCTCGGCGCCAAGGTCGGCCGCAGACTGCCCCCCGCGGTCCTGCGCGGAGTGATCATCGCCGTCGGCATCGCGGCCATCCTCCAACTGACCCTCGGTTAGCCACGACGACGGAAGGGCCCGCCTCCCACCGGGGGAGACGGGCCCTTCCGCACGCCCGCGCATCACGTACGCCCGCGGATCACGCCTCTACGCGGCCGAATCGGCCAGCCACGCCGGCAGCGCCGACCGCTCGCTCGCCCGCATCGCGAGCAGCATCGCGTCCGCCGGAGTCGGCTCGAACGGCTGGTGCAGCAGCGGCATCCCCGCCTGCTCCGGCGTCCGGTCCGCCTTGCGGTGGTTGTCCTCGGCACAGGAGGCGACCGTGTTCAGCCAGCTGTCCCCACCACCCTGCGCCCGCGGCACGACGTGGTCGACCGTCGTCGCCCGCCGCCCGCAGTACGCGCACCGGTGCTGGTCCCGGACCAGCACCCCCCGCCTCGACCACGGAGCCTGTCTTCGGAACGGCACCCGTACGTACCGGCAGAGCCTGATCACCCGCGGGACCGGCAGGTCCACGGCGGCACCCCGCACCCTCAGCTCGGGATGGGCCTGCTCGACGACGGCCTTGTCCTGCAGGACAAGCACCACCGCACGGTTGAGTGTGACCGTCGAAAGCGGCTCGAAGCTCGCGTTCAGTACCAGCGTGTCCCGCATGTTGCCCACCTCCCGTGTACCGGCCCCAGCCCCCACACGGGGCTCCGGGCTTGGATCAACGATGGCCGGGCCGGCCGGGTCGGACAACGCAATTTCCGCGCAACAAAAGATGCCCGCTTCTGATCTCTCCAAGACCAGAAGCGGGCAAACAACAAACGAACGATCAGACCGCCGCAGGAGCCGCGTACTCACCGACCAGCTGGGCACGGCCGAGCGTGTGGAACCGCAGATTGAACCCGACGGCCGCCGGCGAGGTGTCGGCGTCCGTACCGAGCTTCTCCTTGTCCACCGCGTACACCGTGAAGACGTACCGGTGCGACTCCCCGGCCGGAGGAGCGGCGCCGCCGAAGTCCTTCGAGCCGTAGTCGTTCCGCGCGTGCACGGCACCGGCCGGCAGCCCCTCGAACGACCCCGACCCGGCACCGGCCGGCAGCTCCGTCACCGACGCCGGGATGTCGAACAGCACCCAGTGCCAGAACCCGCTGCCCGTCGGGGCGTCCGGGTCGAAGCAGGTGACCGCGAAGCTCTTCGTCTCCGCCGGGAACCCCTCCCAGCTCAGCTGCGGCGAGGTGTTCCCCTTCGCGTACACCTGAGCGTCCTTCAGCACCCCACCCGGCGCGACGTCGTCGCTCACCACGATGAACTCCGCGACCGGCGGATGGAAGTCATGGGGGAGCGGCGCCCTCTTGCCCTCGGACACGTCGAGTACCTCCGAATCGTCCGTCAACGCTGACGGTCCCGAGCCTAGAGCCAGTTGCGACGGCCGCCGACCTCGGCGAGCCACTGGTTGAGGTAAGCCGCCCAATCGGTGGTGTGGAAGTCGTGCAGCCCCACCTTGAACGCACGGAAGGAGTCGCTGCCCTCCGTGAAGAGGCCCGGCTTCTTGTCCATCTCCAGGACGACGTCCATCTCATGGTCGTCCGCGACGAAGCTGACCTCGACCTGGTTCAGACCCCGGTACTGCTGCGGCGCGAAGAACTCGATCTCCTGGTAGAAGGGCAGCTTCTGCCGCGTCCCCCGGATGTGCCCGCGCTCCATGTCCGCGCTCTTGAAACGGAAGCCCAGCTGGATGAAGGCGTCCAGGATCGCCTGCTGCGCCGGCAGCGGGTGCACGTTGATCGGGTCCAGGTCACCGGAGTCCACGGCCCGCGCGATCTCCAGCTCGGTCGTCACGCCGATGTTCATCCCCCGCAGCTGCTGCCCGGCGACGGTGGTGACCGGCGTCTCCCACGGGATCTCCAGACCGAACGGCACGACGTGCACGGCGCCGGCCTTGACCTCGAAGGCACCGCCGAGACGCATCTTCACGAACTCGATGTCCTGCTTGTGCTCCTGGTCGCCACCCTCGACCTCGACACGCGCCTGCAGCCCGACGGAGAGCCCCTCGATCTGCTGGTCGACGCTGCCGCCCTGGATCCGCACCTCGCCCTGGACGACCCCGCCCGGGACGACGTTCTCCTCCGTGAGCACCGTCTCCACGGTGGCCCCACCGGCACCCAGGCTCGCGAGCAGCTTCTTGAATCCCATGACTTCCACTCCTTCTCGGGTCCTGACCCCTACATACGCGCGACGACCGTAGCCGGTTCCCCTCCGGTCCCCGGTACGCTCGGACGGCATGAGCGAGAGCCCCGACCGTACGCCGCTCCCGCGGACCTTCTTCGACCGCCCCGTTCTGGAAGTGGCCCCCGACCTCCTGGGCCGCACCCTCGTCCGCAACACCGACGAGGGCCGAATGGAACTGCGCCTCACGGAGGTGGAGGCGTACGCCGGCGCCATCGACCCCGGCTCGCACGCCTTCCGAGGCCGCACCGCACGCAACGCCGTCATGTTCGGACCCCCCGGCCACGCGTACGTCTACTTCACCTACGGCATGTGGCACTGCCTCAACCTGGTGTGCGGCCCCGAGGGCCACGCGAGCGGTGTCCTGCTGCGCGCGGGTGAAATCGTCGAGGGCGCCGACCAGGCCCGCCCCCGCCGCCGCTCGGCCCGCTCCGACCACGAGCTCGCCAAGGGGCCGGCCCGCCTGGCCACGGCCCTCGACGTCGCCCTCTCCCTGAACGGCACGGACACCTGCGCAGGCCAGGACGGACCCCTCGCCCTCCTCACCGGCACGCCCCCGGCCCCGGACCGCATCCGCAGCGGCCCCCGCACGGGGGTCGGCGGCGAGGGCGCCCCGCACCCCTGGCGCTTCTGGATCACGGAGGACCCGACGGTCAGCCCGTACCGGCCTCACACACCTCGCAAGCGGAGGCTTGACTCGTCGAGGATGACCGACTAACGTGGCCCGAGCCGCTGGAACCCGGCCTGCTTGTTCAAGCACCCCGGAGCGGCCATCCACTACTCAAGATGATCACCCCGGTTGGGGTTCATTTCGGCATTCCGAAATTCGTTTCGAATGACTCGATTATGAACGGCCAAGGAAATCAGCTAAAGTAGTGAACACGCCGGAAGGGCCCGGAGCGAAAGCGAACGGGACCGGAAAGCACCGAGGAAATCGGATCACAAAGATCTGATAGAGTCGGAAACGAAGGAAGCGCCCGGAGGGCCCGGAAACGGGACCGAAGGAAGCGTCCGCACCTTGAGAACTCAACAGCGTGCCAAAAATCAACGCCAGATTAGTTGATACCCCGTCCATCCCTTCGGGATGGTCGAGGTTCCTTTGAAAAAGTCCACCCCCCTGGGGGTGGCGACACTACAGCGAGGACGCTGTGGACGGTCTGCCCTATTCCGGCAAGGCCGTCCCGCTCAACGCGAGTGGCAACCGGATTACCGGTGAACATTCACGGAGAGTTTGATCCTGGCTCAGGACGAACGCTGGCGGCGTGCTTAACACATGCAAGTCGAACGATGAAGCCCTTCGGGG